>DAISJF010000131.1:0-5938 GCA_036821625.1 Rhodanobacteraceae bacterium | reverse complement strand
GGCGCCGATTGCGGGCCATCGCGAAGCGATCGCCAAGGCGCTCGAACCGTGTCTCGCGCATGTGAAGTAGCGTTGCGTCGAATGCGCTGACGCAACGCGTCTCACGGGGCTTCAGCCCGGATGGCGGCTACCCGATCGCGCTCGCGCGAAGCGCGTGTGCTGGCGGCGCTTGCGATCCGTGTGCGGCGTGTCGCCGTTGTTGCCGTGCCCGTGCGGCCGATGCCCATGCCGCGGCGGCTGGTTCCGTGACGCCCCTTTCGAAGGGGCACCGTCGAGGCGCAGCGGATGCGCGGGCTCGAATCCGGCAACGGCCTCGATCGCAATGTCCTGCTTCAACAGGCGCCGGATGTCGCGCAGCCGGCTCTCCTCGTCGTGCGAGACCAGCGAGATCGCGAGACCTTCGGCGCCCGCACGGCCGGTGCGTCCGATCCGGTGGATGTAGTCCTCCGCGACCATCGGCAGCTCGAAGTTGACGACCATCGGAAGCTGATCGATGTCGAGGCCGCGCGCGGCGATGTCGGTCGCGACGAGCACGGCGATCCGGCCGCTCTTGAAGTCGGCGAGCGCACGCGTGCGCTGACCCTGGCTCTTGTTGCCGTGGATCGCGGTGGCGCGAAGGCCGGCTTTCGCCAGCATCTTCGCGAGCTTGTCGGCGCCGTGCTTGGTGCGACCGAAGACGAGGGTCTGGCGCGCATCGTTCTCGAGCAGGTGCAGCAGCAGATCGCGCTTCTTCGCCGCGTCGACCGGGTGCACGCGATGCGTCACGGTGGCCGCAACGCTGTTCGGCTTGGCGACCTGGATCTCGACGGGATTGCGCATGAACTCGGCCGCGAGCGCCTTGATCTCGGGCGCGAACGTGGCCGAGAAGAGCCACGTCGTGCGCTGGCGCGGAAGTGCGCCGAGGATGCGCCTGATCGAGGGCAGGAAGCCCATGTCGAGCATGCGGTCGGCTTCGTCGAGCACGAGCACATCGATCGCGCCGAGGTTCACGCTGCGACGCTGGATATGATCGATGAGCCGACCGGGCGTTGCGACGAGGATGTCGACGCCGCGGCGCAGCGCGTCGACCTGCGCCGGCATGCCGACGCCGCCGAACACCGTCGTCGAGCGGGCACCGAGATGCTTGCCGTAGGTGCGCACGCTCTCATGCACCTGGGCCGCCAGCTCGCGCGTCGGCGTCAGCACGAGCACCCGGGGCGTCTTGGGTTGCGCGGCGCGCGGCGCTTTGATGTAGAGGTGATCGAGCAGCGGCAGCGCGAACGCGGCCGTCTTGCCGGTGCCGGTCTGCGCGCCGGCGAGCAGATCGCTGCCCTCGAGCGCGACCGGAATCGCCGCGGCCTGGATCGGCGTCGGCTCGGTGTAGCCCTGATCGGCAAGCGCGCGCAGCAGCGCGGGCGCAAGCCCGAGTGATTCGAAAGTCATTTTTGAACGAGCTCCCAGTGGAGGTCCGCACGCGGACGTGCGGCATTCCGATCGCTAAATCGGAATAACCCGGAGCGTTCCCTGGAACCGCGCTGCAGGCGAAGATGGCAATGGCGGATCGATTGCCGTGCAATCGATTCCGGGTTTGATGCGACGAAGCCGTGCGGCGAGGACGAAGCTGGACCGGTGAACCGGTGCCTCGATAGTTCCGTCCGAAGGGAAAATCGCGAAGCGGCGCTACAAACTGTTGCCATCTTATCACATGAAGGCGCGCCAAGCGACTGATTCGCTTGTCGTGCCGTCCCGTCGGCCGTTTCGGGGTCGACGCGCTGGCCCGCACCCTTGAGCCGTGGGAATCCGCCCACAGCAAGATCGGACGGAATCTCCGCACATCGCGAATGAGCCAGAACCCTAAACCGACCGAGCACTCCGAGCCCGCTTCGATCCGCCTCGACATCTGGCTCTGGGCCGCGCGGTTCTTCAAGACGCGCTCACTCGCCAAGCGGGCGATCGATGCCGGCAAAGTCCAAGTCAACGATGCTTCCGCGAAGACTTCGCGGCCGATGCACATCGGCGATCGCCTCAGCATTCGGCGCAGCGAGGAGCTCATCGTCGTCGAGGTGACCGCGCTCAGCGAACGGCGTGGTTCCGCCTCGGTTGCGCAGACGCTCTATCGCGAAACCGACGAGAGCCGCGCCGCGCGTGAGGCTTTGCGCGAGCAGCGCCGCCTCGAGGGCGCCGGTTTCACCAAGCCGGCGACGAAGCCGGACAAGCGCGCGCGGCGTCTCATCCGTGCGCTCGGCGACATCGACGCGTTCTGAGCCGCAGGCCGTCGCAATCCGGAGCAGCGCGACCTCACGACCCGTCGAACCCGTCGCAGAAGACCGTGTCGACGTGGTAGCAGATGTTCTGAACCTCGTACGCGCCGAGATCGCGCGGCCCGAACAGGTTCGGTTTGACAACCAGGTCGATATCTCGCGGCTTGCCGTCGAGATCGATGCCGCCGGCGGCGGGCGCGAAGTCGACGCCCGGCGAGGCCGGCAGCAAGTGGTAGTCGAAATTCGCACCGTCGACGTATTCCGGTGTGCCGAGAACGACAGTTCCGTCGTTCGGAAGCGTCGAGTCGTCGTTGGTCAGCACGTAGTGCACCTCGAGATCGATCGCGTCGGGCGTCGAGAGCGTCAACGTGCCCGGCTCGTCGACGATGCTGTTGGTCAGCGCGAGGCTGTTGCCGCCGGAATTATCGAACTTGATCACGTGCGTCGAATTGATGATGTCCGGCGCGAACGTGCATTGATCGATCTCCACCAGGTTGTCGTCGTTCTGCAGGTGGATCATTTCGCGCGAGAACTGATTCTCGCCGGTGAGGCAGTTGCTGAGCCGCAGCGTCAGGACGCCTCCGTCGTTGTCGCCGACCGTCTTGATCAGGCTTTCCGCGATGTTGGATTGCATCACCGTGCGGTCCGCGAGCAGCTCGGAGCTCGTGCCGATCACGGCGATTGCGCCATTGGCGGGGTCTCCATTCGGCGTCTGCGTCACGTTGCCTGACATCTCGTTGCACGGCACGTTCGCGTCGCAACGTACCGCGCCGAGCGCTTCGATATCGCACGAACCTTCCGGATTGAGCTGCGCCACGCTGCCGATGTCGACCGAGAACGCGATCGTGTCCCAGCCGAGGTACAGCGCCGCGCCCTCGGGCGCGACGTTCTCGTCGATGCGGAAATCCTGCGCGCACATCCATGCGGTCGGCACGTTGCTGTCCGTCAGCGTCTTGAGGTAGATGCCGCCGCCCGCGACGGTGGCGAAGTTGTCGGACACCGCGACCGGATTATCGGGATCCATCGTGAACATGTAGAGCAGGCCCGGATGGTCCACGTTGCCGTCGCCGCTGATCGCGATGCCGCCGCCCCACTGGGCGCTGTTGAAGAAGATCAGCGGAATCCCGCTCTCGCCGGGAGAGCCGAGCGTCACGGTGACCTGTCCGACCGTATCGATGCCGCCGCCCGTGCCGCCGGGCGCGCTGTTGAACGCGATCAGCGTGTGCGGCTGCAGCGCATAGAGGGCGATCTGGCCGCTGAGCTCGATGCCGCCGCCGCTGTTGTCGGCCGTGTTGCGCAGGATCTGCGTTCCGCTGTTGAGATAGATATCGATCGGGGCGCCCGATGCGGCCGCATTGATGCCGCCGCCCCAGGTCGCGTGGTTGAAATCGACGACCGTCTGATCGAGCGTGAGCGTGCCGTTGCCGGCGAAATTGATGCCGCCGCCGGTGAGGGCATTGCCATCGCGGATTTCGAGTCTGTGGAACGTGACGTGGCTCGTGCCGCCGATGTCGAACACGGGCCCCGAGGAGCCGCTGACGACCGGCGGATCGCCGCCGAACGCGCTCGAACAGTGCACCGGGCCGCCTTCGATCGTGATATCGAGGTTCTGGATGTGAACGGACTCGTCCGAATAATCCAGGTCGGTCGTGAGCGAAATGATCTTGTCGTCGTCTCCGGACCCTGCGGCAAGATCGACAGCGTCCTGTATCGTGTGCGCCGCGCAGTCGGATTCCGCGCCGACGCGCCATTCAGTGGCCCGCGTGGACGGCGCGAAGGTCGCGAACGCGAACGTGGCACACCCTGCCAGGGCAAGACGGGCTCGAACAAGACGCATGACCGGATCCCTCGATGCGTTCGCCGCCTGCGGATGCGGACGGCGGGGGCTTTCTGCATCTGGGGAAACGCATGGACGCGCGCGTTTGTGCCATTTGGGGCGTGGAGCGCAGAACGAGGGTCCCGGAACGTGCGCGCCAGGCGAGTCAGCGACGACCGCGACATCCCGCGTCGCCAGACGTAGCCTCCGCAACAGCGCCGACGGCAGGATCAGCGCTGCGAATGCAACCCGAACCGATTGCCTTCCGTATCGATCGCAAGCGCCATGAAGCCGTGCGGCCCCAGCGAGGTCTTGCCGCGATGAATCGATCCGCCCGCGCTCTCGATGCGATCCAGCTCGTCGGCGCAGTCCTCGCAGCTGAAGTAGACGAGCGTGCCGCTGCCGCCCGATTCGACGCCGTCCATGCGCACGAGCGCGCCGGGCGCGCCGGTCGCGTCGTCATCGCGCGGAAACGCGAGCATCTCGAGGTTGCCCGGCGATTCGAATGGAGTGAGCTTCGTCTGAAACACGCTTTCGTAGAACCGGCGCGCACGCGCCATGTCCTGCACGTAGAGCTCGAACCAGCCGACCGAATTGGCTTGCATCACGGCCTCCTCGGAAATCGTTAGCAGGTTTTTCAATCTACGCGGCGCGCCTGAACCTCGGTTCAAGCGCCGCGGGCCGGATGCGTGCGCTACGAGCTCAGCTTCTTGAGACGATACAGCGCATCGAGCGCCTCGCGCGGGCTCATCGTGTCGGGATCGAGCTCGCGCAGCGCGTCGTCGACCGCGGATGGGCGCGCCGCGTCGAAGAGGCCGAGCTGAGGCGTCGGTCGTGATGCGTGTTTCGGCCCGACGGCGGCGTCGCCATTTTCGAGCGTTGCGAGATGACTGCGCGCGTCCTCGATGACGCGCTTGGGCAGACCGGCGAGCGCCGCGACCTGCAGGCCGAAGCTGCGGTTCGCGGGCCCTTCCTTGACCGCGTGCATGAAGACGAGCTGGTCGCCCTGCTTCTGATCGTGATACTCGACCGCGTCGAGATGCACGTTCGCGATGCCGTCGTATTGCCGGGCAAGCTCGGTCAGCTCGAAGTAGTGCGTTGCGAACAAAGTGAACGCACGGTTGACCGTCGCGAGCTGGATCGCGCTCGCGCGCGCAAGCGCGAGGCCATCGTACGTCGATGTGCCGCGGCCGACTTCGTCCATCAGCACGAGACTTTGCGCGGTCGCGTTGTGCAGGATATTCGCGGTCTCGCTCATCTCGACCATGAACGTCGATCGGCCGCGCGCGAGATCGTCGCCGGCGCCGATGCGCGTGAAGATGCGGTCGATCGGACCGATCGCGGCGCTCGCGGCGGGGACGTAGCTGCCGATATGCGCGAGCAGCACGATCAGCGCGGCCTGGCGCATGTAGGTCGATTTGCCGCCCATGTTCGGTCCGGTCACGATCAGCATGCGGCGCGCATCGTCGAGCACGAGATCGTTCGGCTCGAACGGCTCGTCGCGCACGGTCTCGATCACCGGATGCCGGCCGCCCACGATATGGATGCCGGGCGCGTCGACGAGCTCGGGCGCGTTCCAGTCGAGCGCCTCGGCGCGCTCCGCGAAATTCGCGAGCCCGTCGAGCGTCGCGACCGCCTCGGCCGCGGCCTTGAGCGCAACGAGCCGCTCGATCAGAAAGTCGAGCACGCGTTCGTAAAGCGCACGCTCGCGCATCAGCGCGCGCTCGCGCGCGGAGAGCACCTTGTCCTCGAACTGCTTGAGCTCTTCGGTGACGTAGCGCTCGGCGCCCTTGATCGTCTGGCGCCGCGTGTAGTGCGCGGGTGCCTTGCCGGACTGGCCCTTCGATATCTCGATGTAGTAGCCGTGCACGCGGTTGTAGCC
>DAISJF010000130.1:0-5971 GCA_036821625.1 Rhodanobacteraceae bacterium | reverse complement strand
GCGAACGGCGTCATGATCTCGAACGGCAAAGGCATGGCGCCGGCATACGCGCTCGTCGGATTGCAGGAGCGCGGCCGCCTTCTCGTCAGCGAAGGCGACGAGATCTACGAAGGCCAGCTCGTCGGCATCCACGCCAAGGACAACGATCTCACCGTCAACGCACTGCGCGCCAAGCAGCTCACCAACATCCGCGCCGCCGGCAAGGACGACAACGTGCAGCTGACGCCGGCGATCCGCATGTCGCTCGAGCAGGCGCTCGAATTCATCGAGGAAGACGAGCTCGTCGAAGTGACGCCGAAGGAAATCCGCCTGCGCAAGCGGTTCCTGACCGAGAGCGATCGCAAGAGGGCCTCGCGGCAAGTCGCGTAACGCGACCCGCCGAAGCGCGCTCAATCGAATCCATCGCGGAAGATCTCGTCGGCATCGAACACGGGCAGCACGGTTTCGAGTGACCCCCCCGATGCCGCTTCGCGCACGCGCAGGAACACGAGTCGGTCGAGAGGCGGCCTGAAGCTGCCGAATGTCCAGCGCTGTGCGTTCGGATCGAACGACATCGCGCCGACGTCCGTGTACGTGACTCCGTCGAGCGAATACGACAGTTCCGGTGTCGCGCCCGATGCCGCACCCGCACCCTGCGGTGTCCAGTAGACCCACGGCGCCAGCGGCGGACGCACGACGTAGTCGATCGCGTACCGTGCCGGATCGGGCACGCTCACGCGCGCGACGTGCGCATGCGGCAACCCGTCCACCGTCGTGAACTGACCGCCGAACGCGACCTTCCCGTCCGACTGCACCGCGATCGCCTGCACCGGCGCATCGATATCGTGATGGAAGTTCTGCTGCGCCTCGCCCTGCCCGCCGAGCAGTGCGAGATAGGTCCTCGCGACGCCGTCGGCCACCGTGAAATCGCCGCCGATGAAAATCTTGCCGTCCGCTCGGACACCGACCGCGCGCACGACGCCGTTGACGGCGGCGTTGAAGCTCCCGTCGATCGACGTGTCCGGATTCATGCGCGCAATGTAGGCGGGCGAAGTATCGTTGACCGCCGAGAACGCTCCGCCGATCAGCACGCGCCCGTCGGGCTGCGAGGCCAGCGCGAAAACCGGCCCATCCGCGTAGACCGGACGATCCGGCAGCCCGTTCGTACGCAGCAGGGCAAGGTTCGGCGCCTGCGCCAACGGGTCGACGAAGTAGTAGAACTCGCCGCCGACGACGATCCGGCCATCGGGCAGCAGTGCGAGCGCGAGCGCCGCGTAGTTGTTGCTCGGCAACGAGCAATCGTCGCCGTTGTTGAGGAGCGGCGAGAACGAGAAATCCTGCGTGCCGTCCGTGTTGAGCCGGGCGACCATCACGTTCGGCGTGCCGCCGGCCGTCAGGCATCCCGCGACAAGAAGCTGGCCATCCGGCTGGCGCAGCACCGCGTACACGTTACCGCTGAGCCAGGCCTGCGCGTTGAGATCGAACGACGGGTCGATCAGCCCGTTCGGGAACAGCCGCATCACCGGCAGCGCGTCGTTCGGATCGGCCGGCGCATCCGGTGCGCCGTCGATGCCCCCGACCGTGAAGAACGAATGTCCGAGCACGATCTTGCGGTCATCAGGCTGCAACGCGATGCCGTTGACGCCGCAGAACGGCACCGCGCAGATTTCCTGCGGCGCAAAGTCCGGCACGGGATCGTCGCCGTCGGCCTTGATCCAGGCAAGGCCCGGCGCCGCAGTCTGAGCGCCCTGCGTCGATTCGATGCGTGTGTACGCGCCGCCGATCACGAGACTGTTGTCGGCCCAGGCGGCGAGCGCCTGCACGGGACCGTCCGTGCCGGCGCCGAACGAATCGTCGACGCTGCCGTCCGGATTCACGCGCGCGAGGTGTTCGCGCGGATGGTTGCCGACGAATGTGATGTAGCCGCCGATGACGATCTTGCTGTCGCTCTGTACGACAAGCGCCTGCGCGATGCCGATCACGTCCGGATCGAACGACGGATCGAGGCTGCCGTCCCAGCGCAGCCGCGCGAGATTGCTGCGCGGCGTGCCGTCGATCGAGCTGAAGTCGCCCGCGAGCAGAATGCCATTGGCATCCGTCGCGATCGCATAGACGGTGCCGTTGATGTTCGGCGCGAAGCCTGCGATGACGTGTCCGTCACGGTCGAGGCGTGCGAAGCTGCCGCGCGGCTGACCACCGATCTCGCCGAAGTCGCCGCCAACGAGGATGTCGTCGTTGGGCAGCAGTCGCAACGCGTACACGGGCCCGTCTGCGTCCGGATCGAAATCGTCGTCGAGCGAACCGTTCGCTTCCAGACGTGCAATGCCGTGACGCGTGGTGTCGCCGATGTTGTCGAAGGTGCCGATCACGACGATCTTTCCGTTCGACTGCGTGGCACTGTCGGCCACGCTGGACTGATACGTGCGTGCGTCGGTCGAAAAGCTCGTATCCGCCGTTCCGTCCGGCATGAGGCGATCCAGCAGCTCGGGCGGATTGTCCGGATCGAAGCATCCGCCCGGCGCGAGCACCTTTCCGTCGCTCTGCAGGGAGAACTCCGGCGCCAGGCAAAGATCGTTGCCGCCCCAGCTCTCGTCGAAGCTGCCGTCGGGGTCGAGTCGCGCGACGAACAGGCCGTACGTCAGGAGAAGCTTGCCGTCGGGCTGCAGCAGGACGCGCCAGACCTCGGTTGCGCCAGCGCCATTGAACGGCGCATAACCCGCATCGAGCGTTCCATCGGGCAGCACGCGCGCGATACCATTGCGCGGCACGCCATCGACGCTGGTGAAGCCGCCTCCGAGCACGATCGCGCCGTCGTTCTGGATCGCGAGCGTGTGCACCGGTCCGCCGTCGACCAGAGGCGCGAACCCATCGAGAAACTGCGCGGCGCACGGCGACGCCGCCAGCGCGATGGCGACCGTCGCCATCGTCCGCGCGAGCCACGTGTCGCACTGGCGATCGTTGATCCTGTGCAGAGTCATCGCAAACCCCCGAGGTGTCGGCGTCAGTCGTCGAACCCGTTGCGGAAGATCGTGTCGGTGTCGCCGAGTGGACACGGCGCACTGCTCGTGATCGCGAGCGTGTCGATGCCGATCGTCGTGCCCCACGTGCCGTCCCCCTGCGCGAAGGTGTAGTAACGGAACGCGATGCGCCCGGTGCCAGACTCGCGCAGTCCGAGCGCGGGCGTGACGACGTACTGCGTCCAGACCGACGGATAGCCGTGCGCCTGCTCGTCCGGATTCACATCGAGCAGATCGGTGACGTAGCCGTCGGTATCGCCGGACGAGGGACCGACCAGCGTGCAGTCCGGGCCCTCGCCGTCGACGCACATCAGAACCTGCAGGCGGTTCGCGGCCTCGCCGACATCGTCGAGCTCGCGCGTCCAGAAGCTCAACGTGTTGCCCGGCGCAAACGTCAGCGTCGGCGTGATCAGCCAGTTGCTGACGACCGGAAACGAGCCGGACGCGTTGTGGTAGTCCGCCGACACGTAGCTGTCGTCCGTGCCGGACTGCGCCGGAAATCGCGCGGGAATGCCCTGGAACCAGCCCGTCGTTCCGATCGGATCGGAGACGTTCTGCATGATCCAGCCGCGCCCCGACAACGCGCCGACATCGTCGAAGCCCTCGCCGCACGCGCTCGTCAGCGCGTGGGCGCCCGCCGGGCCCGCGCTCATGGCGAACAGGAGCACGAACGCGGACGCAGCAGCTTGCCGAATGGTGTTCATCGCGGAATCCTCCCCGGTTCCACGATGCATTCCGGGACAGCCGGGACGGATTACAGCCGCAGCTGCCCCCGCCGCGTCGGCAGCTCGGCGCTCAGGCGCGCCGCAGCACCGCCATCGGCGAGGTCCGCGCGATGCGCAGCGTGCCGAGCCACCCGGCGAGAGCGACCAGCGCCGCGGCGGCAAACACGAGCTCGACCAGCGGCAGGACCGGCGGCCAGTAGTTCTCCAGCTTGAACACGCGCTCGGCCAGCGCGATGCCGATGCCCGCCGCGCCGATCGCGGCGATCGCGCCGGCGAGCAGGCCCAGGGCTACGAACTCGCCGAGCACGGCCGCGCTGAGCTGTCTCGCGTGCGCGCCGAGCGTGCGCAGCAGCGCGATCTCGAAGCGCCGCTCGTCCGCCGTCGCGGCAAGTGCCGCCAGCAGCACGAGCACGCCGGCTGCGACGCTGAAGCCGAGCACCCATCCTGCCGCGCGGCCGACGCGATCGACGATGTCGCGCACGCGGTCGAGGATCGCGTTGATGTCGACCAGCGAAATGTTCGGATAGTCGCGCGACAGCGCCGCAAGCTGCGGCGCCGCGCCCGCCGGCACGTGGAAGCTCGCCAGAAAGCTGTGCGCGAGGCCGGCGCCGGTGGCCGGATCGAGCATCAGGAAAAAATTCACGCGGAACGAATCCCAGTCGACGCCACGGATGCTGTCGACGCGCGTTGCGATGTCGCGCTCGCCGATGCGCAGCGTCAGCACGTCGCCGATCTTCAGGTGAAACATGTCCACCCACATCTTGTCGACCGACAGACCGGGTTCGCTTTCCTTTCCGTCGAACCAGCGGCCCGACAGCAGCTTGTTGGAAGCCGGCAGCGTGTCGCTCCAGGACAGGCGCATCTCGCCGTTGATCCAGTTCGCCGCGCGTCGGTCCGTGTAGTCCTCGGGCTTCGGCGCGGAGCCGTTGATCGCGATGAGCTTGCCGACCGCGAGCGGCAGCACGTTGACATTCGTCGCACCGATCGCGCGCAGGCGCTGTTCCATGGTCTCGCGCTGTTCGGGTTGCAGATTGACGAGAAAGTAGTTCGGCGTGTCCGGCGGCAATTCCATGCGCCAGCGTTCGAGCAGCGAGGGCGCGATCACGCCGAGCACGGCCAGCGCCGTGAGACTGAGCGCGAGCGCGCCGGCCTGCAGGAGGCTGAGCGTGCGCCGCCGCGCGAGATTCGCGAGCCCGAAGCGCAGAGCGCCCGGCAAGCGCCTGCCGCCGCTGCGCAGGATTCGCAGCAGCACGAAGCCGAGCACCCATGTCGCGAGCGCAACGATCAGGAATCCGCCGCCGAGCGTCACGGCGAGCCTCGTGTTGCCCGCCTCGAAACCGATCAGTAGCGCGCCGACCGCAAACGGCAGCAGGTACAAGACATCGAAACGACGTACACGCATGCCGATGTCGTGGCGGAACACGCGCATCGGCTCGACGTCGCGCAGGCGCAGCAGCGGCGGCAGCGCGAAGCCGAACAGCACCGCGAGGCCGATCGCAAACGCGGCGATCGGCGGACCGAACGGCAGGCTCGGTGTCGCCGCGGGCAGGAGATCGCGCGCCAGCATGATCACCGCCTGCTGCATCGCGAGCCCGAGGCCGAGGCCGAGCGCGCACGCGGGCAGCGCGAGCAGCGCGATCTCGAGCGTCAGCGCGCCGAGGATCTCGCCGCGGCTCGCACCGAGGCAGCGCAGCAGCGCGACCTCTTCGGTCTTGCGCCGCGCAAAGCGCTGCGCGGCGAGCGCCACGGCGATGCCGGACAGCAGCGCTGCCAGCAAGGCAGCAAGCCGCAGGAAGCTCTCGCCGCGCTCGAACGCCGTGCGCAGGTTCTGCTGCGCATCCTCGACCGTCGTGATCTCCGCACCATCGGGCAGACGCGCCTTCGCCCATGCGGCATACGCGTCGACCAGCGTCGTGGTCTCACCGGCGACGAGCAGGCGATGCCGCACGCGACTCCCGGGACCGAGCAGCCCGATCGACTGCGCATCGGCGAGCGCCATGACCAGCCGCGGCGCGAGGCGGAACACGTTGCCGCTGTCGGGCGAGCGTACGATCTCGCCTGCGATCGCGAGATCGCGGCCGCCGACCTGCACCGGATCGCCGACGCGAACGCCGAGCGCGACGAGCACTTCGTGGTCGACGTAGATCGCTCCCGCGGCCGGCGCGTGCACGATCTGTTCCCTGTCTCCACTGTCGCGCACCGAAAACACGCCGCGCAGCGGAAATCCGGAATCCGCGGCGCGCACGTCGC
>DAISJF010000129.1:0-5976 GCA_036821625.1 Rhodanobacteraceae bacterium | reverse complement strand
ATGATTTACACGGCGGCGCGCAAGACTTTCCCGCGGAACCACCGCTGCCCGGGACCCTCGACGTTCATGTTGGGCGGCATCAAGCCGGCTATTCTGGCGCCGCCCGTTAATGAAAAAAAAACTTCAGGCTCACGTCCTCTCCACGGCGTGCTCGTGATGGTGCAGACCGCCGCGCGCGAATGCGGACAGGCAGGAGCCGGAGTCGGAGCTGATCGTCCATGACTTTCCCCGCCGCAAACGTCCTGCTCGTGGACGACAACCCCGAATTTGCGGCCGCGCTCGCCGAGATCGGCAAGCGAACCGACTGCAAGGTCACGTCCGCGAACAGCATCTCGTCCGCGCGACGGATCACCGAGAACCGCACGTTCGATCTGCTCATGATCGATCTCGGCCTGCCGGACGGAAATGGGCTCGACCTGATTGATCACCTCGATCTGGTCGAACAGGGCCAGATCGTCATCGTGACCGGCAACCCGACGCTCGAGACCGCGCTGCGCGCAGTCAAGGCGCCGGTCGTCGACTACCTGGTCAAGCCGGTCCCTTCGGACACGGTTTCCAAGCTCATGGAGAACGCGCGCGCGCGCGCGCAGTCTCGCGGCACGATCACGGCCGAGCAGCTCGGCGGCATGATCGGCAAGAGCGAACGCATGCGCGACGTATTCGAGCGCATCCGCCGCGTCGCGCCGATGGACGTATGCGTGTTCCTGCACGGCGAGAGCGGCACGGGCAAGGAGCTCGCGGCGCGCGCAGTGCACGACCTCAGCGGTCGCAGCGGCAATTTCGTCGCAGTCAACTGCGGCGCGATCGCGCCGGACCTCCTCAGCAGCCAGCTGTTCGGGCACGAGCGCGGATCGTTCACCGGAGCGCTGCAGTCGCACGCGGGCTACTTCGAGCAGGCGCAGGGCGGCACGCTGTTTCTCGACGAGATCGCCGAGATGCCGCTGCCGCTGCAGGTGTACCTGCTGCGCGTGCTCGAAACGAAGAAGCTCACGCGCGTCGGCGGATCGCGCGAGATCCCGATCGACGTGCGTGTCGTCGCCGCCACGAACCGCGATCCGCAGGCCGCAGTCGCCGGCGGCAACCTGCGCACGGATCTGTACTACCGTCTGCTCGAATTCCCGCTGCGCGTGCCGCCGCTGCGCGAGCGCCGCGAGGACATTCCGGAGCTCGCCGCCTACTTTCTCGAAAGGCTCAACAAGCGCTACAACACGCGCCAGGTCTTCAGCACGGATGCGCTGAAAGAGCTCGCCGCGCGCTCATGGCCCGGCAATGTGCGCGAGTTGCGTCACGCCGTGCAGAGGCTCTACATCATGGGCGGCGACGGGCCCATCGAAGCGCGCTCCGACGAGCCCGTCCGCCCGATCGCGGACAGCGACGGCAGCGTCCGCTTCTCCGTCGGCATGACGTTCGAGGAGATCGAGCGCGAGATGCTGCTGAAGACGCTCGCCTATCACAACAACAACAAGCGCCGCGCCGCACGCGCGCTCGGAATCACCGCGAAGACCATCTACAACCGGATGCTGAAGTATCGCGCGATGGGGCTCATCGGCGACGAAGAACTCGGCAGTCCGCCGGAAGACGAAGGCGAATCCGCAGGGAGCTGAGCGCGCGCCGCGCTCAAGCCATGCTCAGTGCTTCTTACTGCACTGGTCGTATTCGCTCTGCGTGACCTTGCCGTCCGAGTTGGTGTCGCAGGGCTTGAAGTTGGTGGCGAGCCAGCTGTTCGGTGACGCCTCCTCCATCGTGACGTAGCCCTTCTCGTGGCCCTTGATCTTCGTCCATTCGGCGGGCGCGGACTCCTGCATCATCAGCGGATCCTGCTTCTGCGCGTTCATGTCCTTCTTCGCGTCCTGGCTCGTCGTCGGCGTCTGTGCGCACAGGGGTGCCACGAGCGCGAGTCCCAGCGCAATGGCAAACGTGCCTGCCTTCGTACGTACCTTCATGACGGTTCCTCCTCAAGCGAACACGGAATGTGTTCATGGCCACAATGGCGGTTTCGTCATGACCGAGGGCGAAATACGTCCGCCGACATACAGGCGTAATTCATGAACGCGGCACGAGCTGCGCCTCGCGATTCAGCGCGGCGCGCGCAGACTCGCCTCAGTGACGACGACAAGAGGACGGAGCCATGGCAAGGACAGACAACAGCCGCCGCTGCGCACATGCCGGTTGCACGTGCCACACGGACGGCAGCGAGGAGTATTGCAGCGAAAGCTGTCGGCGTGCCGCACAGCACGGCGCACACGAGGGCTGCGGCTGCGGGCATGCGGCGTGCGTGGCTTCGGATTTCGCGCCCGCTCCGGTGAGCCCGCCGAAACCGGGCCTCTCGCGCCACACCTGAAACGCTTCTTTCATGAACGCGTGCGCGTGGCGGCCTGTGCCGCCACGCGCAGCAGCGTTGCCGCATTGACCGGTTTCTCGATCAGGCGCAGGTTGGGGATCGGCGGAAGATCGTCGGCCATCGATGCGCCCTGGCCCGGCTCGACGATCATGATGACGGGTCCGCGATAGTCCCGTTCGATCAGTGCGGACAGCGTCCTCACGCCGGTCGTCAGGTTCATCTGCGCTTCCATCAGTACGAGATCGGGAAGTCCGTTCTCGATCTCCCGCAATGCGGCCGGTCCGCTCTGGACCGGCAGCACCGAATAGCCGTGATCGCTGAGGATGTTGCCCATCGTCGACAACACGCTCGCGCCTTCGCTGACGAGCAGGATGCGCTGGCCCCGACCGAGCGGTGCCTGCGCGTCGGCGGCCGCAGCGTCGGTCGCCGTCCGCAGCGGGATGTACAGAGAGAACGTCGTTCCTTCACCGGGCTTGCTGGCGATGCGCAGATAACCGAGGTGATCCTCGATGATGCGTCGGCAGGACAGGAGGCCCAGACCCGTGCCCTCCTTCTTGGTCGTGAAGAACGCCTTGAACAGGTTGGCCTTGACCTCGTCCGACATGCCGATGCCGTTGTCGCAGACTTCGATGCGGAGATAGGAGCCCGGCCTTGCCGTCTCATTCTCTTCGAAGAATCCGCCGTCGAGGTCGTGCGCGTACGCGGCCAGCGTGAGTCGTCCGCCGTCCGGCATCGCCTGCAGCGCGTTGAGGCAGAGATTGAGGAGGCACTGCTGCAGCTCGGTGTAGTTGCCGTCGATCTCGATCTCGCTCACAGGCGGCTGTATCACGAGCTCGGTGTTTTTCGACACGCTGCCGCGCAGCAGCGTACGCAAGCCTTCGAGCAGACGCGTCACCTTGACGACGTCGGTGGTCCGCGCGCCTCGCGCGAAGCCCAGCATCGCGCTGACAATATCCAGACCGCGCTGCGTGCAGGTCTGCAGGAGCAGGCCGATCTTGCGCGTCTTTTCGTCGCCTTCCTCGATCAGCGTCGATGCACTGATCGCGATGGGCTGCAGCACGTTTCTCAGATCGTGGCTGAGCCCCGACGCCAGCAGCGCGAGCGCCTCGTAGCGCTGCGCGCGCAGCAGGTCTTGCTCGGCACGCTTGCGCGCCCGGCGCTCGGCGGCCTCGCGCAGCGCCCGCCGCACGGAGGCGGACAGACGCGCCAGGTTGTTTTTCGACACATAGTCGGTCGCGCCGCGGCGCACCGCATCGACCGCCGCTTCCTCGCCCATCGCGCGGGATACGAAAATGAAGGGGACCTCCGGCATGCGCTCACGCGCAAGGTCGAGCGCACGCAAACCCGAGAACGCCGGCAGGGCGAGATCGGAGATCACGATGTCGGGAGCGAAGCGGTCCACGGCGTCGACGAACGCCGATTCGTCGTCGACGCGACGCGCCTCGACGCGGATGCCGTCCTTGCCCAGACGCTCGATGATCAAGCCGGCATCGAGATCGTTGTCCTCGACCATCAGGATGCGAATTGGATCGTCGTTCATCGACAGGCCGCGGAGCTCACCATGGCCGGAACCGGTCCGGGCGCATGCAGGGGCGTCGACTGCACGGGCGCCGCCGGCCTGCGAAGCGTCTGGACAAATCGGCATCGTGCATTCGCCGTGCACGCGAAAAACGCGCGCATTCCTCACCGGAATGCACGCGCCCTCGCGACGACCCCGCACTGCGGATCGCTATCCCTTGCAGGACCCGCAGTGCGCGAGGACTGCGCAGTGCGAGGTGACTAGGCCACCGCCTCCGCCGCGGCACCGGCGCCGTTGACGCGCTCTTCGGCGACGATCGCCGGCGACGACCGGTCGTTCGCGCCGTTCTGGAAGTGCGTCGTCGCGACGCGCCGGCGACTGGCCTCGCCGCCCTTGCGGCCGATCAAGGCCATGTGGGCGCGGTTCGCACTGACGGCTTCGCCGCCCTTGCGCCCTGCCGCACGCGCCTCGTCGGACGTGAACTGGTGCGCGAGACCCTGACGATGAGCGGCGCGACCGCCCATGCTGGCGATTTCCCGTTGGCGGGCCCGATCCATGGATGCGAAACCGCGATCCCGAGCCGCGTTGTCACGATAGTTCATGAGCTTTTTTCCTCGTATGTCCGGATGGAGAGCACGTCGACTCCGGTTCTATGCAGGGCGGAGCGTCGGCGCCGACCGACGGTGCAGGCGCCGTGCCATCGCCTTGCCCTCGTATCCGGCGCGACCGCGCCGTTCCAGGCGGGAAAAAAATTCCGCCTCCGTTTCGGGGTTGCCGACGCTCGGCCGTTGCGGCGTCCGCGGATTGCCCAGGTCACACTCCTTGGCCGGAGGCGCACAATCCCGCCTGTCCCTCGCTCGACCACGACCATCGCGGACGCAATGCCGCGCGCATCCGCCTCGAAACGCGCATGAAAGGCGCGGGCGGAATGCTGCAGCGGCGTAAGCGTCTTGAACCCTCTTGGGCCGAGCGCCGAAATCGCCGATGCGTCGCTGCGTCGCTGCGACCGATGGGAGCCTGTATGCGTATCCGGACAACCCTCGCGACGATGATTCTCGCTTCCTGCGTGATGCCGGCGCGTGCGGCGCCCGCCCCGGCGCCATCGGTCACGCGCTGGAGCCTCGCGGGGACCGGCGGCTGGGATTACCTGACGCTCGATCCGGCGTCCGGCCGCCTGTTCGTGACCCGCTCCGACCGCGTAGTCGTTCTCGCCACGGCCGACGGCAGCGTCGTGGGGACGATACCCGACACCGACGGCGTCCACGGTGTCGCGCTCGACCGCAACAAAGGCAAGGGCTTCACGAGCAATGGACGCGGCAACAGCGTGACCCGTTTCGATCTCGCCACCCTGAGTGTCGAAAGCGTTTTTCCGGTCTCCGGCCAGAATCCCGACGCGATCGTCTTCGACGATGCCACGCGCGAGGTCTGGACGTTCAACGGCAAGAGCCATGATGCGACGGCGCTCGATCCGGATTCGGGTCGAGTCGTCGCCACGGTTCCGCTCGCCGGCAAACCCGAGTTCGCCGTGAGCGACGGCCGCGGCGAGATCTTCGTGAACGACGAGGATCACGCGACGCTGCTCGTGATCGACGCGAAGCGTCACGATGTCCGCTCGACGTGGAAGCTCGATGACTGCGACTCCCCGACCGGCCTCGCATACGACGCCGCGCACCACCGGCTCTTTTCCGTCTGCGCCAACCAGCGCATGGCCGTCACGGACTCGCAGACCGGCCGCCACGTCGCCTCGGTTCCGATCGGCCGCGGACCGGACGCGGTCGCTTACGATGCGGAGTCGCATCGCATCTACAGCTCGAACGGTGCCGACGGCACGCTCACGGTCGTGCGCGAGCAAGGCGCCGATCGCTTCGATCCGGTGGCAACGATTCCAACCCAGAAAAGCGCACGGACGCTGGCGCTCGATGCCTCCGGCCACCGGATCTATCTGGCCGCCGCGAGCTTCGAGCCGACCCCTGCTGCCGAGACCGGCCAGCGGGCTCGGCGACCTGCGATCGTTCCCGATTCGTTCTGCATCCTCGTGGTCCCGACGACGCCGCCCGCCTCCGACGGACAGCGCTGACGCCGGCGAACGGCGCAAGCGAATCGCCGCGAGCTCGAC
>DAISJF010000128.1:0-6004 GCA_036821625.1 Rhodanobacteraceae bacterium | reverse complement strand
GGCAGGTCGAACTGGTAGGCGCCGTAGTAGCCGTTGCCGGTGTTGGTGGCGTAGCGGCCGCTGGACTCGCACATGCGCAGCTTGGCCCAGGCGCTCGACGCGGGGTCCGCGGAACAGGCCGCCGCCGCTGACCTTCGTTTCGGTATCCGGCTCGAACGCGGTGATCGTGCCCATGACGAGATATTGCGCGCCGGTCAGCTGTCCGATCTTCGCGCCGTCGCCGGGCGTGAGCAGACCCGATTCGGAAAGGTCCTGTTCTTCGAGCACCGCGTGCAGCTTGCGCCGCTCGACGACGGTGAAAACCTCGCGCGCGGCGAGCTCGCTCGCGAGCATGTTCGTGACGACGCGGCCGATGCCGCCCTGGAACGGCATCGCGCCGGTTTCGTCCTGGAACTTGAGGACGGCAAGGACCGGCTTGGCCGTCTCCGCGATTGCCATCGACGGCGCAAGCCACGCGACGGCGATGCCAACGCCGAGCGCCAAGCCGCGACAGAAGCGCCGTAGGCGAATCCGGCCGTGCATGCTGTGGCTCCAGTCCCGCAAACGAGAGCGTGCGCATGGATTTTCTCCACGCGCACGCAAAAAGCCAACAAGAACGTTGCCTGCCTGTTCGACCTCGAGTGTACGCCTCGAAGGCGCCGGCCGGCGTTCCTAGAATCCGCCGTCGAAACCGTCCGCGAAGATCAGATCGTTGCCGAACAGCACGTAGACCTGTCCGACATTGACCGAGTTGTTCACGTCGGCCAGCGGCGAGGCGATGATGAGATCGCGCAGGCCGTCCCGGTTCTGGTCGCCCGCGCTCCCGACCGCGGTGCCGGCGGCGTCGCTTGCGGCCGCGCCCTCGATGTAGAAGCCGATCCCTCCGTTCAGCGTCGAGAGATCGAGAGTGGCCGGCCACGGAATGCGCCGGCCGTAAACGACGTAGGCACCGCCTGCGTCGCTGGCGCCGACGCTCGAGGTCGGCGCACCGAGAATGACTTCGCCGAGGTAGTCGCCATTGAGGTCGGGCAAGCCGGCCACGCTCGCGCCGGTCGCGTCGCCCAGCGTCGCCGAGATCAGCGCGACACCGTTGCTGCCGTCGAGCGAGCCGAGACCGAAGTGCGACGGAAAAGACGTGGCGCCGAACACGACGAAGCCGGTGCCGAACTGCGGACCGCCCGGCGTCGCCGGCGCGCCGATCACGAGATCGGGATGGCCGTCGCCGTTGAAGTCCGACACGAACGAGAGCGACGAGCCTGCGAAACCGCCGGCGTGCGCCGGTTCGATCGCGAAGCCGTCGCCGCCGTTCAGCGTGCCGACCTGGATTTCGGCCGGGAATCCGCCGGACTTGCCATACACGACCCATACTTCGCCGGCGCTCGACAAGCCGTTCGGAAACGCGCTGCGCGAGCCGATCGCGATGTCGGCGAAACCGTCGTGATTGAGATCGCCGATCGCGATCGAATCGCCGGCGGGTGTCGGCGATTGCAGATCGGTCGCGCTGATCGAAAAGCCGTTGCTGCCGTTCAGAGTGCCGAGATCGAAGCTCGCCGGCAGGCTCGCACCGCCGAATACGATGAAGCCCTGGCCGGTGTTGCTCGACGAGGATCGCGCGCTCGGCGCGGTCACCGCGATATCCGCGAAGCCGTCGCCGTTGACGTCGCCGGCCGCCGCCGCCGTGCCGAAGAAAGTGCCGGAGACGAGGCCCGGGATGCGCATGCCCTGCGCTCCGGTCAGTGTCGTGAGATCGATCGACGGCGGCAGGCTCAACCCGCCGTAGATGACGTAGGCGTAGCCGGCGGGACTGAATCCCGGCGCGGTCAACAGCATGTCGTCGATGCCGTCGCCGTTGACGTCGGCGCACGCCATCGCCGAGCCGAGACCATCGCCGTCGTTCTCGCCGATGATGTCGACGTTGGCGCTGTTCACGCTCGACGGCGGCGGAGCGCCCGAGGCGTTGCCGTAAATCACGTACACGGCGCCGCCGCTCGCCGAACCGGCTTCCGGCGCGCCGATGATCAGGTCCGGGATCCCGTCCCCGTTGACGTCGCAGCCGCCCATGATCGCGGTGCCGGCGTGTGCGGCGAGTCCCGGTCCGGAAATCGTGTCGCCGACGTTGCTCGGGATCGAACCCAGGTTGTAAAGCGCCGGCGGCAGGCCGGCGTAGCAGGGCAGCGCGCAGGCGGCGAATGCGGAGAGAACCAGCCAATGGCGCGTCCTGCGCGTCGCAGTCCCGATCGTGCGCAGAGATCGGCGGTGGAAGACGAAATCCGTGGAAGCGTTCATGCGGGCCCTCGCATCGGTGGATGAGTCGTCCCACGGGCGCAATGCCGCGGGCTTATCCCTATCCACGCAGCGCGAAGCCGCTATCCATCATCGCCGCGGTTCAGCAGTGGCTGGCACGCGCACAACGGGCTAACCTGAGTGCGCTGCATCCCGATGGCCGGGGGGCGGAGGGCGGGGCGTCAGCTCAATGCGCGAGGAACGCGCCAGCGATGTAACGCGGTTGCTCGCTGCGTGGCGTGCGGGCGACACGACGGCGCCCGACGCGCTCGCGTCGCTCGTCTACGACGAGCTGCGCCGCATGGCCGCGCGGCGGCTCGCGGGTTCCGGGCAGCGGCCGCTGCAGACGACCGAGCTCGTGCACGAAACCTTTGCGCGCCTGCTCGAGCATCCGCTCAAGGCGGCGGACCGCAGTCATTTTTTCCGTACCGTCGCGCTTGCGCTGCGCCAGGTGCTGGTCGACGCGGTGCGTCGCCAGCAGGCCGAGAAGCGCGGCGGCAACGCGGTCTGGGTCACGCTCGAATCGGCCGACGAGCCTTCGGGCGCCGATCCGCAAGGCTGGCTTGCGGTCGAGGCGGCGCTCCTGCAGCTCGAAGGCGAGGACGCGCGCAAGTGCCGCGTCGTCGAGATGTCGTTGCTGATGGGCCTCTCGCAACAGGAAGTCGCCGAAGCGCTCGACGTGTCGATACCGACGGTCGAACGCGATCTGCGCTTCGCGCGTGCGTGGCTGCGCGAGCGGCTGCCGGCATGACGACTTCGCGCATGGCGCGCATGGAGGCGCTGTTCCACGCGGCGCTGGACCAGCCGTCCGCCGATCGCGCCGCTTTTCTTGCGGCAACGGAACCCGACGCGGAACTGCGCGCCGCCGTCGAAGCACTGCTCGCGCATCACACCGAAGGCGATGCGCCGCTGCGCGACGCACTGCAGGCCGCCGTCGTCGAGACCGTGGCCAACGCACCGGTGCGCGATCGCGTCGGCCCGTATCGTCTGCTGCGCGAGCTCGGTTCCGGCGGCATGGGTACCGTCTATCTCGCCGAGCGCTCGATGGGCGACACGCGCCAGAAGGTCGCGCTCAAGCTGATCCGCGATTTTCCTTCCGCGGCGGCGCGCGAGCGGCTCGTGCGCGAAAGTCAGCTGCTCGCCGAGCTCAGTCATCCGAACATCGCGCGGCTGCTCGACGCCGGCGAGACGAACGACCGCATTCCGTATCTGGCGATGGAGTACGTCGAGGGCGTGCCGCTGCACGCGTTCTGTACGGAACATGCGCTCGACCTGCGCGCGCGGCTGCGCCTCGTCGTCGCGCTGTGTCACGCGGTCCAGCACGCGCACCAGCATCTGATCGTGCATCGCGACATCAAGCCGAGCAATATTCTCGTGCGCAACGACGGCACGCCGGTGCTGCTCGATTTCGGCATCGCCAAGCTGCTCGACGCGGCCAGCCTCGACGCGACGGCGACACACGTGTTCACGCCGGCTTACGCGGCGCCCGAGCAGATCGCCGGGCGCCCGGTGACGACCGCGACCGACATCTACGGCCTCGGCTGCATCCTGCACGAGCTCCTGAGCGGCCGCGCGCTGCACGAAGTCAGCGCGCAGGGGCGCGTGCCGCTGCCGAGCGCGGTGACCGGCGGCTCGCAGTCGCGCACGCTGCGCGGCGAGCTCGATACGCTGGTCGGCAAGGCGATGCACGCCGAACCTTCGCGGCGCTACGAGTCGGCGCAGGCGCTGGCCGACGATGTCGAGAACTACCTCGCCGGCCGCCCGCTGCGCGCGGCGCCGGACAGCGTCGCATACCGGGTGCGCAAGTTCGTCGCGCGCCATCGCTACGCCGCGACCGGCATCGCATTCGTCGTCGTGCTCGTGGCCGTGTTCATCTGGCGGCTGAATGCCGAGAAGCAGCGCGCGCTCATGGCCGAAGCCCATGCGCAGCGCGAAGCCGAGAGCGCGAGCCGCTCGCGCGATTTTCTGGTTTCGCTGTTCGAAGCCGCCGCGCCGGACAACGCGCTTGGCCACGCGCTCAGCGCGCGCGAGCTCATCGACAAGGGCAGCGAGCACATGCAGCAGGAGCTCAAGGACGAGCCCGAGTCGGCGGCACGCCTCAGCCTCACGATCGCGGGCGTGTATGCCGCGCTCGGCGATCCGAAGACCGCGGTGACGATCGGCGAGCGCGCGCTCCCGCTCACGGCACGCGACACGCCCGAGCAGGCACTGCTCCGCGCCGACATCCTGATCATGCTCTCGCCGGTCTACGACGAAACCGATCGTTTCGCCGACGCGCGCAAAAGCTGCGAGGAGTCGCTGGCCTTGCGCCGGCGTTACGCCGCGGACGATCACGAGAAGATCGGCGCGGCGCTCGCGCAATGCGCCGGTTCGATCACGCGTCACGGCGAATACGCCACGGCGCGACCGTATTTCGATCGCGCGCTCGACGAGTTCGCGAAGGCGCCCAGGGTCGAGCCGACCGAGCGAGCGGAGGCGCTGCGCGGCCTCGCCGAGCTCGACTTGCAGGAAGGCAAGGTCACGGACAGCCTGAACCATGCCACGCAATCACTGCACGCGCTGGCGTCGCTGCCGGCCGGATCGCCGGATCGCATCGAAAACCTGCGCATTCTCGGTCAGGCGCAGCTGGCGAATGCCGATGCGACCGCCGCCGTCGCGACGCTGCAGCAGGCGCTCGACGTCGCGCGTATCGCACTCGGCGAAGAAAACAACAAGGTTGCCAACGTCGAGAACGATCTCGCGACGGCGTTGAATGACGAAGATCACTACCGCGAAGCCGCCGCGCATCTCGAGAAGTCGATCGAGATCACCGAGAAGGTCCGTCCGAACTCGGGCTCGGCCACCGCGTATGCGCGCGTCAACCTCGGCAGCATCAACGAAAGCCTGGGCGACTACGCGCGGGCGGAGAGCCTCATGCGGCAAGGCATCGCGGCGCTCGAGACCGAGTCGCCCGACGAATCGCAGCTCTACTTCTTCCGCGGCAATCTCGCGCGGACGCTGATGTTCCGCGGCGATCTTGCCGGCGCGCGGATACTGATCGAGCGTTCACTGCGCGACATCGCGGCCCGCGACGGCGAAAAGAGCTTCGGCTATGCGTTCCAGGAATTCCGCCTCGCGCGCATCGAGATGACCGCCGGCAATCTCGACGCGGCCGAGCTCGATCTGCGCGACGTCCTCGCGACGGTGGATCCGCTCTTGCCGGCACAGCATCCGCTGCGCGTGCAGATCGAAGTGCTGCGCGGGATGATCGCGCAGCAGCGCGGCGATCTGGCTGCGGCGCAGAAGGCGCTGGAAACCGCCGAGACGATGCAGAAGGCGCTGCAGAACACGGGTCCGCTCAGTCTGGCGATCATTCGCATGCGCCTGGCGGGTGTGCTGCTCGCGCGCGACGATCTCGTCGATGCGCGGCGCGACCTCGATGCGGCGTTGCCGCCGATCCAAGCGTCGCTGCTGCCGCAGGCGGTCGAGCGGATCGAGGCCGAAAAAGATCTTTCGGAGCTGAGCCGGCGCGAGGCGCTCGCGCATCACTGACGCGGGCGCGCGTGATTGCACGAAGCCGAGGCCCGGCGCGGGCGCGCCGGGCCTGCCTTCGTCAGGGCGCGGTGTTGGAATCGAACCCGTGCCGGAAGATCGTGTCGTCGAGACCGAACTCGACGGCGAGGAAATCCTGGTTCGAGGTCGGTTCGGCGGTGCCGACGGCCCAGAAATGCTCGCCGTCGATGTCGTTGACGAGCCCGCTCTC
>DAISJF010000127.1:0-6042 GCA_036821625.1 Rhodanobacteraceae bacterium | reverse complement strand
GCAAGGCGAGAATCAGTTCGTCCTCGATCACCTCGGCCGGCTTGACCACGCCCTCCGTGATCAGCAACGGTTCGTAACCCGGCGGCAACGCCGCTTCCTCGCCTTCGTCGCCGATCAGACCCAGACGCTGGTCAATTTTCACCGGCTCTCGATATACCTCGAGCGTACGCTGGCAAGTGAGCGGCAGGTCGGCCTTGACGCGCACGGAAAGATAAGCGACGCCCAGCTCGTCCTTGCCGAACTCGAGATCATAGTCCGCCACGCCGTCGGCTGCCGCAAGGCTCGCGCGCAGCCGGCTCATGGCGGCAAGCGGCAAGGAGCCTTGGAAGGAGCGCCGCGCCTGCACCATGCGCGACGCATCCACGCGTTCGGGCAGGGCGGCTGACATGGGCGCGCGATGGTAGGTTTTGACCCCCTCCCTGTCAACCGCGGGCGCGCCGCGGCCGGGGCCGGTTTGCTGCCATACACCGGCGCACGGCAGACTAGGAACCCGGAGGACCCCTCTTGATTTATCTGATCGCAACCGTGGCTGCCGCGACGCTGCTCATCGCCGGATTCTGGCTGCGCGAGCGAGTGCTGCGGCGCCGCCCGCGCCTGCTCGCCGACGTCATGGATGAAGCCGATGCGCTCGAGCGCGAGCTCTACGAGTGCCGCATGCGCCTGCGCGAGATCCCGGCTCTGGTCGCCACGCTGCCGCCTTCGGCGCCGTTGTCGGCGCGCGCGACCCTAGTCGCAGAGCCGCAGGTACAGGCCGCGCTCCGCGATCTCCTTTCGCACCGGCTGTGGCTCAAGGAGCACGCCTCGACGGCGACGCTCGCCGAGCTCAAATCCGCGCACGAAGCGCTCGCGACCGCAAAGGTGGCGTTGACGACCCAGCTGGAACGGCTCGCCGAGGTCCGCGCCGAGCTCGAAGCGGCCCGCGCCGCGCAGGGCATGCGCGCCGACACGCATTCCGGATGACGGCGCTCGCCAGCGTCGTTCTCGCCTCGACCTCGCGTTATCGCCGCGAACTCCTCGCGCGGCTGGTTCCGGAATTCCGCATCGTCGCGCCCGAGGTGGACGAAACACCGCGCGCCGGAGAAACGCCGGCGACGCTCGCCAGCCGCCTCGCCGAAGCAAAAGCCCGCGCCGTCGCCGCGCGCTACCCGAACGCGCTCGTGATCGGCAGCGACCAGGTCGCCGAGCTCTATGGCCGTGCGATCGGCAAACCCGGCACGCGCGACGCGGCGATCGCCCAGCTCACGGCGAGCTCGGGCCGGACCGTGTTCTTCCATACGGCGATCTGCGTGGCAGACACGCGCGCATCGCCGCCGCGCCTGCACGCTGCCGCCGATCGCACCGCGGTCGTGTTCCGGCGCCTCGCTGCCGACGAGATCGCTCGCTACGTCGATCACGAGAATCCGCTGGATGCCGCCGGCAGTTTCAAATCCGAGGGAGCCGGCATCGCGCTGTTCGAGCGCATCGAGACGATTGACCCGACCGCACTCGTCGGACTGCCGCTGATCGCGCTGGCGCGACTGCTCAGGGCCGCAGGATTCACGCTGCCTTAGCAGCCCGTCGCCGGAAAATGTCCGTTCACGCAGATCGCGGCTCGCAAACGCGACGCGGTCGCTGTCGGACCCGCAAGGGCCTGCTTACACTGCCGCATCGGCGACGGAACCCGTGCCGCTGACTGGTGTCCCGGGATGACCATGATCGAAACGTCCGCCGCAAGCCTGCCGAACGAGCTGCGCGATTCGCTGGCGCGAGCGATCGCGCAGGTCAATACCGTCGTGCTCGGCAAGCGTCGCGAAGTCCGCCTCGCGTTCGTGTGCCTGCTCGCCGGCGGGCACCTGCTCATCGAGGATCTCCCGGGCGTGGGCAAGACGACGCTGGCCCACGCGCTGGCGGCGACGCTCGGGCTCAATTTCCAGCGCGTGCAGTTCACGTCCGATCTCCTGCCCTCGGACATCATCGGCGTCGGCATCTACGAGCGCGAAGCCGGACGATTCAAGTTCCACGCCGGTCCGCTGTTCACCCAGCTCCTGCTTGCCGACGAGATCAACCGCGCGATGCCGAAGACGCAGAGCGCGCTGCTCGAGGCGATGGCCGAGGAGCAGGTCACGGTCGACGGCATCACGCACCGGCTCGCACCGCCGTTTTTCGTCGTGGCGACGCAGAACCCGATGGATTTCGCCGGCACCTATCCGCTGCCCGATTCGCAGCTCGACCGCTTCATGCTGCGCATGAGCATGGGTTATCCGGATCGCGACGCCGAGCGCGCGATGCTCGGCTCGATCGATCGCAAGAGCCTGCTCGGCACATTGACGCCGTGTCTCGTGCCCGAGCAGATCATGGAGCTGCGCCATGCCTGTGCCGGCGTGCTGGCCAGCCCCGCGCTCGTCGAATACGTGCAGGCGCTGCTCGCGGCGAGTCGCCAGCATCCCGAGATCCGCATCGGCCTCTCGCCGCGCGCGGGTCTCGCGTTGCTCGCTGCCGCGCGCGCGCATGCGCTCCTTGCAGGCCGGCCGCATGGCGTGCCCGAGGACGTGCAGGCCGTATTCCCGTTCGTGACCGGTCATCGCCTGACACCGGGCGCGAGCGCCCAGCGCGATCGCGACAAGCTGGCCCTGCAGCTGCTCGAGACGACGCCGGTGCGGTAGTGAACGCATCGATTGCCGCATTCCGCCTGCGCGCGCTCACGCTTGCCGAGCGCCGGCTGCCGGCGCTGACGCGGCTGCGCAAAGCCGAGCCGCTGCCGATCCGCCTCGATCGACGCCGCATCTACGTCCTGCCGACCGGTTTCGGCGTCTCGTTCGCGCTGCTGCTGTTCGTGATGCTGCTCGGCTCGCTGAACTATGCGGACAATCCCGCGCTGCTGCTGACCTGCCTGTTCGGAGCCGCCGGAGGCGCGAGCCTCTTCGTCGGATTCCGCGCGATGAACGGGCTCGTGCTGATGCGGGCCGGTGCGGACGAATGTCACGCCGGCGCGCCGATCACGCTGCGTCTGCGCTTCGCTGCGGCGTCGCGTGCACGGTCGAGCCTGCTGTTGCGCTGTGGCGACGTGCAGCGCTCTTTTGCGCTGCCGGCCGGCGCCGAGCACGACATCGTCGTCGCGATCCCGACCCAACAGCGCGGATGGCTGCGCGCCGGCCGCATCCGCGTGTCGACCGAATATCCGCTCGGCCTGTTCCATGTCTGGAGCTGGCTCAATCCCGACAGCGAGTTCCTCGTCTATCCGGCCATCGAAACGCCGCCGCCGCCGCTGCCTACCGGCGACGGTCGCGACAGCGTTGAAACGCGCGCCGGCGCCAGCGAGGATCATGCAGGCCTGCGCGACTATCGCGTCACCGACCCACCGCGCCTGATTGCATGGAAAGCATCGGCGCGCCACGACACGCTGCTGGTCCGCGATGCGGAATACCGCCGCAGCGATGCGCGCGTCCTCGACTACGCCGCGCTGCGTGGTCTCGATCACGAGACGCGCATCCGCCGCCTCACCGCCTGGGTTCTCGCCTGCGAATCGGCACAGACCGACTACCTGCTGCAACTGCCCGACGTCGCGATCGGTCCCGGCGTCGGTGCGCACCAGCGCCAGGCTTCGCTGCGCGCCCTTGCACTGCTGCCATCGGCCCATGCGTGAACCGATCAGCCGGCACGCCTTCGAGCTGGTTGCGGTTTCGATCGCGGCAGCCATCGCCGCACACGCTTCGCACCTGCCCGTCTGGCTGCTGATCGCGGCGCCGCTCACCGTGGCGCTGCGCGTCGTGCTGCGCCGTCGCGGCATGCCGCCGGCGCCGCTGTGGATTCGTCTTCCCGCGGCGACGCTGTTGCTGGCCGCGGTCGTTCTGCAGTTCGGCACACTGTTCGGCCGCGAGCCCGGCAGCGTGCTCGGCTGCGGATTGCTCGCATTGAAGGTGCTCGAAACCGAGCGTCCGCGCGATGCGCGCGTTGCGGTCGGCTTCGCCGCGTTCGTCCTGATGAGCGCGCTGCTGTTCCAGCAGACGCTCTGGTTCACGATCGCCGTCTCGCTGGTCCTCGTGGTGCTGCTGGCCGCGCTGGTCGCGCTGCAGCCGGCGCCTGCGGACGAGACGCGACCGCTGCGGCGCGAGCTTCGGCTCGGTGCCGTTCTGCTCTCGGTCGGTCTGCCGCTCGCGGCGGCCGGGTTCCTGCTGATTCCGCGCCTCGCGACGCCGCTGTGGGGTACGCGCGATCGCATCACCGAGGGCCGTACCGGCCTCGACGACCGCATGGAGCCGGGCGCGCTGACCGACCTTCTGACCGACGATTCGCCCGCGTTCCGCGTGCACTTCGACGGCGCGCCGCCGCCGTCGCAAACCCGCTACTTCCGCGCGATCGTATTGTGGGACTACGACGGTGCGACGTGGTCGCGCACGCATCGCGGCGATTTTCTGCGGCCCGCGGAAGCGCAACGCGACGGCGCGCCGATCGACTACACGATCACGATCGAGCCGACCGACCGCCGCTGGCTGCCTGCGCTCGATCTGCCGATCGTGGCTCCGGCCGGCGCACGCTTCAGCGCCGATCGCGAGCTGATCGCCGAAGAACCCGTCGCGCAGCCGCGCGAATACCGCGTGCGCTCGACTTCGCGCTACACCCTCGCCCCGAGCCTCAGCGCACGCGAACGTGCGCGCGCGCTGGCGCTGCCCGAGGGTTTCGACCCGCGCGCACATGCGCTCGCCGAAAGCTGGCGCGGCGACGGCCGCGACGATGCCGCGATCGTGCGCGCCGCACTCGACCTGTTCCATCGCAGCTTCACTTATACGCTGAATCCGCCGCTGCTCGGCCACGACGCGATCGACGATTTCCTGTTCGACACGCGCAAGGGCTTCTGCGAGCACTACGCCTCGGCGTTCGTCGTGCTGATGCGCGCGGCCGGGATTCCCGCGCGCGTCGTGACCGGCTATCAGGGCGGCTGGTGGAATGCGGAGGGCGATTACCTTCTGGTCCGCAACTCGGACGCGCACGCCTGGGCCGAAGCGTGGCTGAGCGGGCGCGGCTGGGTGCGCGTCGATCCGACCGCAGCCGTCAGCCCGGCGCGCATCGAGCTCGGCGCAGCCGCGGCGAACGACAGCGCCGCCTGGAGCCAGGCAGCCTGGGTGCGCGCGCTGCGTAACCGCTTCGATGTCATCAACCGGATGTGGACGCAGTCGGTCATCCGCTTCGACGCGCTGCGCCAGAGAGGTCTGCTGACGCCGTTCGGCATCACCAACGCGAACCAGGGCGATCTGCTGCTCGCTCTATCGATCGCGCTTGGCGCGATCCTGCTGATCGCGACGGTCTGGGCCATGCGCGATTCGACTCCGCGGCGAGCCGACGAGCTTGACCGCGCCTGGACGCTGCTCGGCCGCAGACTCGCGCGCGCCGGCATCGCGCGGCAGCCGAGCGAAGGGCCGCTCGATCTGCTGGCGCGCGCGCGTTCGTCGCTGCCCGCCAGCGCCGCGGCACTGAACGGCCTCGTGCACGACTACGTCGCACTGCGCTACGGCGCGATCGAACCGATGCCTGAACACGTGCGCGTCTTTACGCGCGAAGTCAGGAACTTTCGCGTTCCCGGCCGGCTCCGCGAGTCAGCGACAGCCGACCTGCAACGTTGATATCGTGTAGCACGTCTTACATTGTCATAGCCATGCAGGATCGTCCGATGACTTCGCGTATCAGACACGCCATTTCCAAATCCGCGACAAAGCTCGCCACGGTCGCCGTCGTGACCGGCGCGCTCGGCGCCTGTGCGACGGTGCCGGCGCCGCTGCAGGGGCAGTTCCCGCCGGTGACACCGCGCGAAGCGGTCGCCAGCGGCGGCACCGGCGGCGAGGCCGTGCGCTGGGGCGGCGAAATCATCAACGTCGATGCGCGCGCCAACCAGACCTGCTTCGAGATCCTCGGCCGCACCCTCAACGACATTGCGCGTCCGGTCGCGAGCGATCCCAGCGCGGGCCGCTTCCTCGCCTGCCGCAACGGCTTCTACGATCCGGAAGAGTTCAAGCGCGGCCGCGAGATCACCGTGGTCGGCCACCTGAACGGCACCGAGCAAGCCAAGGT
>DAISJF010000126.1:0-6084 GCA_036821625.1 Rhodanobacteraceae bacterium | reverse complement strand
GCGCGCCGCTACGGTCTGCTCGACGGCGCGACGCCGGCTGCGCGCACGCGCGTGCGCGAGTGGCTCGCCTGGGAAGCGAACCGCATCGCGATGAGCCTGCCGCATCTGCGCTTCTCGCGGCGCTTCACCTCGGCCGGGGAAGCGCTGGAATCGTACTGGACCGGCCGCATGCGGTCCGATCTCGACCGCCTCGATCGCGCGCTGCATGAAAGCGCGTTCCTGGTCGGCGAGACGCCGACGATCGCCGATATCTCGTGCTGCGGCTATCTTTTCTGGGCCGATCAGGCCGAGGTCGATCTTGCACCGTGGCCGGCCGTCGGCGCCTGGCTCGAGCGCATCCGTTCGCAGCCGCGCTGGCGCGCGCCGTATGATCTGCTCGAGGATCGCTTCCCGATCCGACCCGGAACCCGCACATGATCCTGCGTCGCCTGTCGCGTCTCCTGCTCGCCGCCGCCGTCGTCCTCGCAGGCGGCTGCGGCTTCCATCTGCGCAAGGAGGCCAACCTGCCGGCGAGCATGAAGAAAGTGCACATCCAGATCTCCGATCCATCGAGCCCGCTGGCCAAGGACCTTGCCAAGGCACTGCCGCGCTCCGGCACCGAAGTCGTCGACAACATAGAGCCCGGTGTCGCGATCATGAATATCAGCGCGAATGCGTTCTCGACCGATGTGCTGTCGGTCGGCGGCAACGCGCGCGCGACCGAATACGCGCTGCGCTACCACGTCGAGCTCGAGGTAGAGGATGCGGCCGGCACCTCGCTGCTGCCCAAGCAGACGATCGAGCTGACGCGCGAATTCACGTTCGACGCGAGCCAGGCCCTCGGGGTCGCCGCCGAGGTCGATCTTCTGACCCAGGAGCTGCAACGCGACATGACGCAGACGATCCTGCGCCGGCTCGAAGCGATCGCAAACGCGGAGAAGTAGTTTCCATAACCGCGCTTTTCCCCTCTCCCGCTTGCGGGAGAGGGGAGGGTGAGGGCAGTCGGAGTGAAGCGCTCGAACGCGTAACCTCGAAGCGTCGACGCGAGTCTTCCCTCACCCCAACCCTCTCCCGCAAGCGGGAGAGGGGGTAAACGCGCCTACAATGCGCCGATGCCGACCACGCTCACCGCACTGCGCAAGCAGCTTTCGGATCCCGAGCTCGCGCCCGTCTATCTGATCGCCGGCGCAGAGCATCTCCTTGTGCTCGAAGCCGCCGACGCATTCCGTGCGCGTGCGAAGGCGCAGGGCTATGAGCGCGACGTGCTCGACGTCGAAAGCGGTTTCGACTGGGACCGGCTTGCCGATGCCGGCCGCGCGATGTCGCTGTTCGCGAGCCGAAAGCTGATCGACCTGCGCCTGCCGACCGGCAAGCCCGGCCGCGATGGCAGCGCCGCTATCAGCGCGTACTGCGAAGCGCCGCCGCCGGACACGATCCTGCTGGTCACCGCGAACGACTGGAGCAAAGCGCACGAAGGCGCGTGGGTGAAATCGATCGAGGACGTCGGCGTGTTCGTGCCGGTGTGGCCGCTCAAGCGCGAGGAACTGCCCGGCTGGATCGGCGCGCGCATGGCGAGCCGCGGCGTCGCGGCGTCGCCCGACGCGGTCGCATGGCTGGCCGATCGTGTCGAAGGCAATCTGCTCGCTGCCGCGCAGGAAATCGACAAGCTCGCGCTGCTCGGCGAGGGACGCGCGCTCGATGTCGTCGATCTCGAGGCCAGCGTCGCCGACGACGCGCGCTACGACGTGTTCCGGCTCGCCGATGCCGCGATCGGCGGCGATGCCGACCGCGCGTTGCGCATCGTCGCCGGCCTGCGCGCGGAAGGCGAGGACCTGATCCCGCTGCTCGGCTGGATGCTGAGCCAGCTGCGCGTGCTGTATCGCCTGTCCGCCGCGGGTTCGAACCTCGCGGCGGCGTTGCGCAACGAGCGCATCTGGCCCGGGCGCGAGAATCTGTACCGTCGCGCGCTGCGCGGCGCGGATGCCGCGCACTGGGAACGCTGTCTCGCGCAGGCGGCGCGCATCGACGAGATCGCCAAGGGCCAGCAGCTCGATGCCGCCGGCCGGTCGTGGGGCGACGGCTGGCGCGAGCTCGAGCGCCTGATCGCCGCAATCGCAAAGCCGCGCGCGGCGGCGGAGCTCATCGCGTGATGCGTTTCGCCGTGCGCCGATGAGCCGACCGCTCGCGATCCTCGGCGGCACGTTCGATCCCGTGCACAACGCGCACCTGCGCGTCGCGTGGGAAGCCTCGGAGCTGCTTGGCGCGGAAGTCCGCCTGATTCCCGCCAACGTGCCGCCGCATCGCGATCAGCCCGTCGCGACCGCACGCGAACGCGCCGCGATCCTGCGCGCCGCGCTGCGCGGACAGGACCGCCTTTTTCTCGACGAGCGCGAGCTCAGGCGCGACGGACCTTCGTGGACGATCGACACGCTGATCGAGCTGCGCGAAGAGATCGGTCCGGCGCGGCCGCTGGTGCTGCTCGTCGGCGCGGACGCGTTTCTCGGCCTGCCGACCTGGCATCGCTGGGGCGAGCTGTTCGACTACGCGCACGTCGGCGTGCTGACGCGACCCGGTCGCGAAATCACCACGCTGCCTACCGAGTTGCGCATCAAGGTCGCGTCGCGCCGCTGCGGCGACGCGATCGCATTGACGGAGACGCCGGCCGGCCGCGTGCTGGCGATGCCGGTCACGCCGCTCGAAATCTCGGCGACGATGCTTCGCGACGTGCTGGCCGCGGGCGGCGAGCCGCGCTATCTCGTGCCCGATGCCGTGATCGACGATCCGCGCCTGCTCGCTCCGTATCGGCGCTGATCCTCGGCCTCGCGCAGAAGATCGGGTTTTTCATCGCCGGAGTTGCACAGATCAGCGGCGCCGATCTCCGGGCGGTTTCCGCTTCGGCCGCGCGAAACCGCTCGGTGCTGAGCGCGGCTTCGGACGGCTCCGCACCGATCCGCCGTCGGAGGTTGCTCCGCCGCGCGTGATCCGCAGCTGCTGGCCGGAGACCCACACTTTCTTGAGCAGCTTGAAGACGTCCGAGGGCATGCCTTCGGGCAGGTCGACGAAGCTGTGATCGTCGCGGATGTCGACACGGCCGATATGCTGCGCATCGAGGCCGGCTTCGTTCGCGATCGCGCCGACGATATTGCCGGGCTTCACGCCGTGCGCCTTGCCGACCTCGATGCGGAACGTTTCGAATCCGGTTTCGGGCGCGGCGCCCGGCGCGCGCTCGCGCTTCGGCCGCTGCTCGTGTGCGGGTTCGTGGCGGTGCTGCTGGAACGACTTGTGGATCCGGGGCGGACGCGAAGCCGGTTCCGCGGCGGGCGCGGAAAAGGATCTGGATTCAGGCCGGCGGGATGGCGAACGGGCGGCGCTTTCGCGCGCTTCACGCTCCGATTTGCGCGAGTGCGTGTCGCGCACGGACCCGCGCTCAGGAACCCGCCGCTCCTTGCGCTCGGGCGTGCTCAACAGGAACGGCGCATTGCCCTGAACCATGCGCGCGAGCGCGGCCGCGATCTCGATCGCCGGCACGTCGTGCTCGCTTTGATACTGCTCGATCAATTGCTGGAACACGGCGAGGTCGCCGGCTGCGAGCGCGTCGCCGATGCGCTGCTTGAATTTCGCCATGCGCCGGTCGTTGACGGTTTCGACGCTCGGCAGCTGCATCTCGGCGATGGGCTGGCGCGTCGCGCGCTCGATGGCCTGCAGCAGACGCTTCTCGCGCGGCGTCACGAACAGGATCGCCTCGCCGCTGCGTCCGGCGCGTCCCGTGCGACCGACGCGATGCACGTAGGCTTCGGTATCGTGCGGAATGTCGTAGTTGAGCACGTGGCTGATGCGCTCGACGTCGAGTCCGCGCGCCGCGACGTCGGTCGCGACCAGAATGTCGACCTTGCCGTCCTTCAATTGCTGGATCGTGCGTTCGCGCTGTACCTGCACGATGTCGCCGTTGATCGCCGCGGCAGAGAACCCGCGCGCCTGCAGTTTCTCGGCAAGCTCCTCGGTCGCCTGCTTGGTGCGCGTGAACACCAGCATGGCGTCGAACGCCTCGGCTTCCAGAATGCGCGTCAGCGCATCGAGCTTGTGCAGGCCGCTGACCCACCAGTAGCGCTGGCGGATGTTGCTCGCGGTGGTCGTCTTCGACTTGATGCTGATCTCGGCCGGTTCGCGCAGATACGTCTGCGCGATGCGGCGGATCGGGGCCGGCATCGTCGCCGAGAACAACGCGATCTGCCGCGTCGGCGGTGTTTTCTTCAGGACCGCCTCGACGTCGTCGATGAAGCCCATGCGCAGCATCTCGTCGCCTTCGTCGAGCACGAGCGTGGTCAGTTGCGAAAGATCGAGCGAACCGCGCTCGAGATGATCGATGATGCGGCCCGGTGTGCCCACCACGACATGAACGCCGCGCCTGAGGCCAGCGAGCTGCGGGCCGTAGCTCTGGCCGCCGTAGATCGGCAGCACGTGAAAGCCCGGTAGCCGGGCCGCGTAGCGCTGGAACGCCTCGGCGACCTGGATGGCCAGCTCGCGCGTCGGCGCGAGCACGAGCGCCTGCGGCGTCGTCCGTGCCAGATCGAGCCGCGCGAGGATCGGCAGCGCGAACGCCGCGGTCTTGCCGGTGCCGGTCTGGGCCTGGCCGAGCACGTCGCGGCCGGCGAGCAGCGGCGGGATCGTCGCGGCCTGGATCGGCGAGGGCGTCTCGTAGCCGACCGCGGACAGTGCGGCCAGCAACGGGCCGCCGAGGCCGAGGTCGGCGAAGGTCGGCGTTTCGGGTGTGGTGTCGGCAGGCGGCATCGAGATCGATCGCGGGAGACGCCGCGGGGCGGTGAGCCAGTCTAGCGCGCAGACGCCGGCATCGTTGCGACCGGACGCGGCGGCGGGCGCGACGCATGCAACACCACGGTTACGGAAATCGGCCTATACTGGCTTTGCGTCAAATCGCGGCGCATCGCCTGTCAGAGGTCGCTCTCACTTGGCCACGTCGGAAAAGCGCATCCGGCCGCGCAAGGCCGGAATCCCCAAAGTCAGCAAGACGGCTGCTGCAAAGAAAAACCCCGCCAGACCCGGAAAGCCCAAGGTGGCCGCGGTCAAGGCGCTGAAAAATCCCCGAACCCGCAAGAAACGCATAGCCCATGCGACGCCCGCAGACCGCCTGCGCTCGATCGTGCTGGCCGCGCTCGACGATCTGAAAGCCCGCGACGTGCGCGAGATCGACGTGCGCGACAAGAGCTCGGTCACGGATCTGCTCGTCGTCGCCAGCGGCACGTCGTCCCGGCACGTCAAGTCGATCGCCGACGAGGTGGTCAAGAAGGCCAAGCAGGCCGGACTGCCGCCGATCGGTGTCGAGGGCCAGCGCGAGGCCGAATGGGTGCTGGTCGACCTCGGCGACATCATCGTCCACGTCATGCTGCCGCGCACGCGCGAGTTCTACGGCCTCGAGCGCCTGTGGACGGTCGGCGACCAGATGCCGACCGCGCTCGCCGGCTGAATCCGTCGGCACGGCGGCGATGCGCGCGCGCCTGATCGCGGTCGGCGAGCGCATGCCGTCATGGGTCGGCGACGGCTTCGCGGAGTACAAGAAGCGGCTTTCACGCGAGCTGCCGCTGGATCTCGTCGAAATCCGGATCGGCACGCGCGGCAAGGGCCGCGATCCGGCGAGGGCCATTGCCGAAGAGGGCGCCGCAGTGCGCGCCGCGCTGCCGAAGGGCGCACATGTCGTCGCGCTCGACGGACGCGGCGAAAAATGGTCGAGCGAAGCGCTCGCGGCCGAGCTCAAGCGCTGGCGCATGCAAGGACGCGATCTCGCGCTGCTGATCGGCGGCCCCGACGGCCACGCGCCCGAAGTGCTCGCCGCCGCGCATCAGCGCTGGTCGCTCGGTCCTCTGACGCTGCCGCACATGCTGGTTCGACTTATCGTCGCCGAGCAGCTGTATCGCGCAGCGATGATTCTGGCGGGGCATCCGTATCATCGGGGGGAATAGGGAATAGGGAATAGGGAATGGAAAACGGAAGGCGATTGCGGTCGCGCCCAAAGCTTTGATGTTTGTTCTAGCATCCTCCCGATTCCCGATTCCCGATTCCCGATTCCCGATTCCCGATTCCCGATTCCCG
>DAISJF010000125.1:0-6173 GCA_036821625.1 Rhodanobacteraceae bacterium | reverse complement strand
CGCTGCGCATGTGCGCCAGCTGCGCCGCGCCGAGGACGGCACGCTCTGGATCGCGAGCTCGGCCGGACTGTTCAAGCTGCCGGCACCATCCGATGCGGTCGAGCGCGTCGGCGGCGACGTGCTCGACGATGTCGCTGCGCTGCTCATCGATCACGCGCATCGCCTGTACGCCGGCAGCTACGATGGTCTCTATCGACTGGACGGCAACGCTGCGCCGCGCCGGATCTGGCCCGAGCAGGGCACCCATGCGGTCAGCGCGCTGGCCGAAGATGCGAGCGGACGGCTATGGCTCGCGGTGCCTCACGAAGGACTGGTCGGATTCGATCCTGAACACGGCGAAGAAATCTGGCTGCGCTCCGAGCACAACCTGCCGGGCACGCTGCCGGCGGCGCCGATCACGCAGCTCCTGGTCGATCGTTCCGGACTGCTCTGGATCGGCACCGCCGAGCGCGGACTCGCGCGCATGGATCCGGCCGGATCGATCTTCCAGACCATCGTGGACGCCGATCCGGCGCACGATGCGCAGGCCTCGAACAACGTGCACGCGATCTTCGAGGACGCCGCGGGCGGACTCTGGCTCGGCACCGACGACAACGGGCTCAAGCGCTACGATCCGGCGACGAACCAGTTCGATCGCAATGGCGAGGTGATCGCTCGCGCGTTTGCAACGGCACCGTCGAAGCATCCGGACCTGCGCGTGGTCGTGCCGTCGCGGCGCGGTGACACGCATCAGCCCGCGGCGACGACGATTCCCGAGCTCAACGTCACGGCACTCGCCGGCACGGGCCAGGGCCGGCTGTGGGTTGCGACGAGTCTGGGCATCGCGCTGTTCGATCCGGCGCGCCGTTTCGCGACGGTTCTGCCGATCGGCGAAGGCGACGAAAGCCTCGCCGATGCCGAAGTGCGCAGCGTGCTGTCGGCCAACGACGGACGGCTCTGGCTCGGCACGGCGTTCAACGGCCTCGCGCGCTACGACGCGCCGGCCGAACATTGGCAGGTGCTGCGCGCGGACTCCGGCAATCCGCGCCTCAGCAGCAATACCGTGCTGGCTCTGCACCAGGACAAGAGCGGCACGATCTGGGTCGGCACGCTGAGCGGCCTCGACACGATCGACGCGAGCGGCGCCGTGCACGTGTTCCGGCCCGACGCAAAGGATCCGCGCTCGCTCGCCGGCAATATCGCGCGCGCGATCCACGAGAGCGCCGACGGCAAGATCTGGATCGGCACGCAGGCCGGGCTCAACCGGGTCGACGGCCGCGACGGCGACGCGCTGCGCTTCACGCGCTGGCAGAGCCGCGACGGCCTGCCGAGCGGCACGATCTGCGCGATCGGCGAAGACGCGATGGGACGATTGTGGCTGAGCACGAACAAGGGGCTCGCCGTGTTCGATCCCAGCACGGAAAAATTCCGCTCCTTCAATGCGGCCGACGGGCTCCGCGTCACTGAATACAACAACGGCGCGTATGCGGCGCTGCGCGATGGCCGGTTGGCCTTCGGCGGCGTCGACGGCGTCACGGTCTTTTCGCCGCAGGCGATCGTCGCCAGCCGCTACGCCGCACCCGTCGTGTTCACCGACGTCGTGATCGGCGATACGAGCGCGCGCGTCGTGCGCGATGCCGACAAGATGCGCATGGCGCAGGCCGACCGCGTCGTGCGCTTCGAATTCGCCGCGCTCGACTATGCCGCGCCGGAACGCAACCGGTTTCAATACCGCCTCGAAGGTTTCGATCAGCGCTGGATCGACGCCGGCACGCGGCACGAGGCCACCTACACGAATCTGGACGCCGGTCGCTACCGCTTCCACGTGCGTGCGGCCAACCACGACGGTTACTGGAACGAAACGCCGTCGGTGCTGGACCTGACGGTCACGCCGCCGTGGTGGGCCGGCAACGAGGCAAAGCTGCTTTACCTGTTCGCGCTGCTCGCGGCCGCGGCGCTCGTATGGCGTGCGTGGAACCGCCATCGCGAGGAGATCGCGCGGCACCGTCACGACCTGCGCGAGCGCGAGGATCGCCTGCGCCTCGCGCTGTGGGGCTCCGGCGACGAGTTCTGGGACTGGGACATGCGCAACGACACGCTGGTCATCACCGGCATCGGCGAGCTGTTGCGCAATCCGCACGAAGGCAAGCCGATCGCGGCGCAGCAGTGGATCAACGACAATGTGCATCCGGACGATCTGCCCGCGATGCGCCAGCGCATGGACGAGCACATCGCGGGCGTCACCGAAACGCTGGAATCCGAGCACCGTCTGCGTTCGAGCCGCGGCGACTGGGTCTGGGTGCTCGCGCGCGCGCGCATCGTCGAGCGCGACGAGCAGGGCCGGCCGCTGCGCATGTGCGGTACCGCGCGCAACATCATGGCGACGCGCGCGGCGGATCGCGAGCATCGCATCGCGCAGGAGGTCATCCGCAGCATGACCGAAGCGCTGACCGTGACCGACCTCGAATTCCGCTTCGTTTCGGTCAATCCGGCCTTCACGCGCATGACCGGCTGGCGCGAGCACGAGGTGATCGGGCGCGTCGCCTCGATCCTGAACTGCTCGCAGCATCCGCCGGAGCACTATCTCGCGATGCGCGAGGCGCTCGAACGCAACGGCCACTGGCGCGGCGAGCTCTGGCAGCGGCGCAAGGACAACGAGGAGTTCCTGTGCTGGCTCGAGCTGACCGAGGTGCGCGATGCCTCCGGCGCGCGCACGCATTTCGTCGGCGTGCTCAACGACATCACCGACCGCAAGCGCGCCGAGCAGGAGCTGCGCTATCTCGCGAACTACGACACGTTGACCGGGTTGCCGAACCGCACGCTTCTCAGCGAGCGGCTCGGTCACGCAATTATTCGCGCGCGTCGCGGTAATCGGAAAGTCGCGGTGCTGTTCCTCGATCTCGACCGCTTCAAGCACGTCAACGATTCGATGGGTCACGCCGCCGGCGATCGCATGCTCAAGGCCGCCGGCAGTCGCCTGCGTCACGTCGTGCGCGAAGGCGACACGGTCGCCCGGCTCGGCGGCGACGAATTCACGGTCGTGCTCGAGGACGTCGCCGGCAATCTCGAAGCCGAGCACATCGCGCAGAAAGTGATTGCCGCGTTCGATCAGCCGCTCGAACTCGACAACGGTCAGGAAGTCGTGATCTCGCCGTCGATCGGAATCAGTTTCTATCCGGATCACGGCCAGGTGCCGACCGATCTGCTCAAGTTCGCCGACACCGCGATGTACCAGGCCAAGGAACGCGGCCGGCGCACCTACATGGTCTACACCGAGGCCATGGACGCGGCCGCGCGGCTTCGCGCAACGACCGTCGCGGCGCTCCGTAAGGCCTTGGAGCGCAACGAATTTACGCTGGTCTACCAGCCCAAGCTCTCGCTCCTCGACGAGCGCGTGACCGGCGTCGAGGCGCTCTTGCGCTGGCGCAGCGAGGACCTCGGCAACGTGCCGCCGACCTCGTTCATTCCGATCGCCGAGGAGACCGGGATGATCATCGAGATCGGCGACTGGGTGGTCGATCAGGCTTGCGCGCAGCTCGCGCGCTGGCGCGAAGCCGGCGTGCGCGACGTGACGATGTCGGTGAACGTTTCGGTGCTGCAACTCTTGCGTGGCGAGCTGACCCAACGTTTGTGCGACATTCTCGCCGAGCACGACATCTCGCCGAACCAGCTCGAGCTCGAGCTGACCGAAAGCATGGTCATGGCGAATGCCGAGCAATCGATCACGACGTTGCGGCAGTTGAAAGCGGTCGGCGTCACGCTCGCGATCGACGACTTCGGCACGGGCTACTCGTCGCTGAGCTATCTGAAGCGCTTGCCGATCGACGCGCTGAAGATCGACAAGGAATTCGTCGGCGACATCACGACGGATCCCGATGACGAGGCGATCACGGCGACCGTGATCACGATGGCGCATTCGCTCGGTCTCAACGTCGTTGCCGAAGGCGTCGAGAGCGCCGAGCAGGTGGAGTACCTGCGCGAGCAGGGTTGCGACGAGATCCAGGGACATTGGCTCTCGCTGCCGCTGCCGCCGGACCAGTGCCTGTCGTTCCTGCGCGACAGGGCGATTCGGCGGCGGATCGCGCTCGGGGAGACGCGGTGAATGACGGGACGGAAGCCGGTAGCCGTTAGCCGGGGAGCCGGAGAGCGCAGGCTTAACCGCTTTCCGGCTACCGGCTACCGGCTTGCGGCTACCGTCTTTCCGGTGCCTGAAAATCACTTCTCTTCCACGCAAATCTTGATGCTATATTTGCCGCCATGTCCGCGCATGAGCAAACGCTGCTTTCGATCGGCGACCGGGTCGACCGGCTGCTCGAGCTGTGTCGCGCGCTGCAGGAAGAAAACCGCAGCCTGCGCCACAGCCAGGAACAGCTCGCGACCGAGCGCGCGCAGTTGCTCGCGCGCAACGAGCAGGCGCGCTCGCGCGTGGAAGCCATGATCCTGCGCCTGAAGTCGCTGGAACAGAATCACGGGTGAGCCCCTCCTGATGAGCGCAGCCACGGCAACGAATCGGCTCGAAGGCGATGCGATGAGTGCAGGGGAACCCGTCACGGTCTCGATCCTGGACCGCGAATATCTGATCGCGTGCACGCCGGACGAACGACCCGGCCTGATCGCCGCGGCCGCGTTTCTCGATGCGAAGATGCGCGAGATCCGCGCCGGCGCGCGCTCGGCGAATCTCGATCGCATCGCGGTGCTGGCGGCCTTGACGGTCGCGCACGAGCTGCTCGGCGCGAAGCAGCGCGAATCGAACGATGCTGCGCAGCTGGCACATCATCTGCAAGCGATCAACGCGAAGCTTGAACGTGCATTCCCTGCGTCTCTACAATAGACTCAGGTGTCCTCTGCAGTAGGCGACAGCGCACTCTTACATATTGCCTTGTACCTATTGACGACCCGGGACGGAACGCAGCGACCGGTGTGCATGTCCGCCTCGTGCGGAAAGCCTGAAGGTCCTGCCGACTCTCCCACCTGAACCTATGGTTCAAGGTCGTTCGATGCGCATCGCTACCGCGGAGGATGCCGCTTCTTTTGCGATCATCCTTGATCGCCGCCTCGCCGCAGCTGTGCGCTGATCGTGCGCGCAGTCGTGCTTTTGAAGTCCAGAAGCGCCATCGATGGCCGCGGTTTTCAACAAGAGCATGCTTCGTTGATGCGCTGCAGGGCGTGTTCTTGAAGCGTGCGAAACGGCATGATGCGATCTGACATGCCGACACGATCGCCTCCTTCCGATTCCGACTATCGCATCGCGCTGCGCAAGCGGCTGCGCGAACGTCGCGCGGCGATCGGCGCGAGCGAGCGGATCGCTGCGGCGGGTGCGCTCGTCGCGCAGCTCGAGGCGATTCCGGAATTCCTGACCGATACGAACGTCGCCGGCTACTGGGCGGTCGCCGGCGAGTTGCCGCTCGCAGCCGTCATGGGCGGACTGCGCGGGCGGGGTCAGATCTATCACCTGCCGATCATCGACGAGCAAAGGCACCTGCGTTTTGCGCCGTGGTGGCCGGGTGCGGCGATTCAGACGAATCGATTCGGCATTCCGGAGCCCGCCGATCCGGCAATTGCGCATCTTGCGCCCGACGAGATGGACGTCGTGCTCGTGCCGCTGCTCGGTTTCGATCGGCTCGGTTACCGGCTCGGTTTCGGCGGCGGCTATTACGATCGCACGTTCGCGTTCCTGCGCAAGCTCGCGCGACCGGCGAAGCCTCTGCTGGTCGGAATCGGCTACGCTGTGCAGGAGGTCGAGCAGATCGAGCCCAGCGAATGGGACGTGAAGCTCGACTACGTCGCGACCGAGCGCGAGCTCCTCGATTGCACGCCGCCGGGATCCTGAAGCATGCGCTACTGGCTCGTGAAAACCGAACCCGACGAGTTCTCGATCGACGATCTCGCGCGCAAGAAGGTCGAACCGTGGACCGGCGTGCGCAACTACCAGGCGCGCAACTTCATGCGCGACGGCATGCAGGTCGGCGACGGCGTGCTGTTCTACCATTCGAGCTGCGAAGTGCCCGGCATCGCCGGCATCGCGGAGGTCGGGAGCGCTGCTTATCCGGACCCGACGCAGTTCGACCGCAGGAGCGACTACTACGATGCCGCGAGCAAGCGCGAGGAACCGCGCTGGTTCATGGTCGACGTGAAGTTCAAGCGCAAGCTCAAGCGTGTCATCCCGCTGACCGAGCTCAAGGACCGGCGCGAGC
>DAISJF010000124.1:0-6206 GCA_036821625.1 Rhodanobacteraceae bacterium | reverse complement strand
CGCCCTGCAGCCGATCGCGACCGCGTTGTTCGCCGATTCGCCGTTCACCGAAGGCAAGCCGAACGGCTATCAGAGCTATCGGTCGCACATCTGGACCGATACCGATCCCGACCGCACCGGCATGATCGATTTCGTGTTCGAGGACGGTTTCGGCTTCGAGCGCTACGTCGATTATCTGCTCGACGTGCCGATGTATTTCAGCTATCGCAACGGCCGGTACGTGGATCTTGCCGGCAGGTCGTTCCGCGACTTCCTTGCCGGCAGGCTGCCCGAGCTGCCGGGCGCGCTGCCGACGCTCAAGGACTGGGCCGATCACATGACCACCGCATTCCCCGAGGTGCGGCTCAAGAAATATCTCGAGATGCGCGGCGCGGACGGCGGGCCGTGGAATCGCCTGTGCGCGTTGCCGGCGTTCTGGGTCGGGCTGCTCTACGATTCGACTGCGCTCGATGCGGCCTGGGATCTCGTCAAGGACTACACGCGCGCCGAGCGTCACGCGCTGCGCGATGGCGTGCCCAGGCACGCACTGAAACTGCCGTTCCGCAAAGGGACCGCGCGCGATCTCGCGCGCGAAGCGCTGAAGATCGCCGGGCACGGCCTCGCGCGCCGCGCGCGCCGGAACAAGAGCGGCGCCGACGAAGCCGTTTTCCTCGAGCCGCTGATCGAGATCGTCGAGGCGAACCAGACGCCGGCCGAGCGCAAGCTCGAGCTTTTCCACGGCGAATGGAAGGGCGATATCGACCGCGTGTTCCGCGAGTTCGCCTACTGACGCGCGCCGGCAAACCGCGCGTGCCGATGCCGCATCTACATGTAAGCAGCGCGCCGGACATGACTTCCGGCGCAGGCGGCCTTGCCGCGTCTGTGCAACAAGCCCGTTTCCTACTTGCCGTCGAGGATCAGCCATGGCCTTGAGCCGCCTGTTGCCGTTCGCATTCGCGGGAGCGATCCTCGCGACGCCATCCGCCTTCGCCGGCACGAAACTTCTGCGATTCCCGGACGTCTGCGGCGACCGCGTCGTGTTCACCTATGCGGGCGATCTCTGGACCGTCTCGACGCAGGGCGGCACGGCGTCGCGGCTGACGGCCGGACCCGGCCTCGAACAATCCGCCCGGTTCTCGCCGGACTGCAGTCGCATTGCCTTTACCGGCGAATACGGCGGCGATGATCAGGTCTACGTGATCGACGCGGGCGGCGGCGAGCCGAAACAGCTGACGTTCTATCCCGCGCAAGGTCCGCTGCCGCAGCGCTGGGGCTTCGACAACCAGGTCTACGGCTGGACGCCGGACGGCAACGCGATCCTGTTCCGCGGCTGGCGCGATTCGACCAGCATTTCGCAACCCCATCTCTACACGATCTCCGTCGACGGCGGCTTGCCCACCGTTCTGCCGATGCCGGTCGCCGGCGTCGGCCGCTACTCGCCGGACGGCAAGCAGATCGTGTACTCGCCGAAGTACCGCGACTTCCGCACCTGGGATCGCTACGTCGGCGGCTGGGCGCAGGACCTCTACATCTACGATTTCGCGGCGAAGTCGGCCAAGAACATCACCAACGATCCGAACACCGATCGCGATCCGATCTGGATCGGCAATGGCATCTATTTCCTTGCCGACCGCACAGAGCATCTGAATCTGTATCGCTACGACACCGGCAGCGGCGAGACGAAGCAGCTCACCGACTACAAGAACGCCGACGCGCGCTGGGCGAGCGGCGATGCGAAGAGCAAGATCGCGTTCGAGGTCGACGGCGCGTTGCACGTCTACGACGTGACCGCGAATCAGGATCGCGCACTCGACATCACGGTGCCGAGCGATCTCGTGCTTTCGCGCGCGGAAGAGCGCAGCGTGAAGGACAAGATCGAGGATTTCGCCCTGAGCGGAAACGGCAAGCGCGTGCTGTTCACCGCGCGCGGCGAAGTGTTCAGCGCACCGCTCAAGGATGGCATCACGCTCGATCTGACGCACACGCCCGGCGCGCACGAGCGCGAAGCGCAGTGGTCGGCGGACGGCAAGCGCATTGCGTACGTTTCCGACCAGAGCGGAGAAGAGGAAATCTGGGTGCGCGACGCCGACGGCAACAACGCGCATCAGCTCACCAGCGAGCCCATGGGTCGGCTTTACGCGCCGCGCTGGTCGCCGGACGGTGCGCGCATTGCGTTCGTCGACAACGAGAGCCGCCTGCGCATCGTCGCCGCAGTCGGCGGCGGCCCCGCACCGGTGATCGCCGATGATCCAGGCGTTTCGCGCCGCGATTACGCGTGGTCGCCCGGCGGCCACTACCTCGCCTATTCGCTGACCGACAAGGACACGCAATACGCGCAGCTCTACGTGCGCGATCTCGCCGCCGGCAAGAGCGTGCACATCGGCGAGGCGAAGTTCGATGCGTACGCGCCGACCTTTTCACCCGACGGCAAGTACCTCTACTTCCTCGGCGATCGCGAATGGGCGCCGCAGCTGTCGAACATCGAGTGGAACTTCGCAGCCAACCGCAACGTGGAAATCCTCGCGCTGACGCTGCGCAAGGGCATCGACAACCCGTTCGCGCCGCGCAATGACAGCTCCTCGAAGGACGACAAGAAGGACGAGGCAGCCGACAAGAAAAAGGACGGCGACGAGAAGAAGGAAAAACCCAAACCCGCCAGCGAGATCGACGATCGCATCGAGTTCGACGGCATCGAAAACCGTCTGGTGCGCGCGCCGATCGATCCGGACAACGTGCAGTGGATCGGCGTCACCGGCAAGGCGCTTCTGTATCTGATCTCCGACGCCCCCTATTACGGCCGCGAAGGCGCGTTCAAACCCAAGCTCAAGAAATGGGTGTTCGAGGAGCGCAAGAGCGAAGACGTCGCCGACGGCATCGACGAGCTCTCGCTCGCCGGCGACGGCAACACGGTTCTCATAAGGAACGACAAGGCGTACAAGTACGTCGACCTCACGGCGAGCAAGGCGGAGACGAAGGACATCTCGACCGACGGCCTCTACGCGCTGGTCGATCCGAAAGCCGAATACGCCGAGGTGTTCCGCGAGGTCTGGCGCCGCTATCGCGATCATTTCTACGTGACCAACATGCACGGTTACGACTGGAGCGCGTTGCGCGCGAAGTACGAACCGATGCTCGCGTATGTCGGCGACCGCAGCGATCTCAACTACGTGCTCGGACAGATGGTCGCCGAGCTCTCGATCGGCCACGCCTACGTGAGCGGCGGCGATCTCGGCTTGCCGCCCAAGCCGCACGTCGGCCTGATCGGAGCGCGCTTCGAGCTCGATGCGGCGAGCGGCCGCTATCGCATCGCGCACATACTGCGCGGCGAGAATGACGAGGAACGTTATCGCTCGCCGCTGACCGAGGTCGGCGTCGACGTGCACGAAGGCGATTACGTGCTGGCAATCAACGGCCAGCCGCTCGAAGCGAAAACCAATCCGTACCGCCTGCTGCGCACGGCGCCGGGCCAGCTTGTGCAGCTCACGGTCAATACGCATCCGTCGAGCGACGGCGCGCGCACGGTGCTGGTGAAGCCGATCGACAGCGAGGAGCCGCTCGTCTATTTCTCGTGGGTCAAGCACAACCGCGAATACGTCGACAAGGCGACGAACGGCGAGATCGGCTATCTGCACATTCCCGACATGGGCGGCGATGGCATTCGCGAATTCATCAAGTGGTTCTATCCGCAGCTGCGCAAGCCCGGCCTCGTCGTCGACGTGCGCGACAACGGCGGCGGCAACGTCTCGGCGATGATCATCGAGCGGCTGTCGCGCAAGCTGCTCGGCCTGGACTACGGCCGCGGATCGGAGATCACCGGCACCTATCCGCAGCAGACTTTCATCGGTCATCTCGCCGCGTTGTGCAACGGCACGACGGCCTCGGACGGCGACATCTTTTCGTACATGTTCAAGCAGGCCAAGCTCGGTCCGCTGATCGGCACGCGCACCTGGGGCGGCGTGGTCGGCATCAACGGCTGGGGACCCGCGATCGATGGCGGCGAGATCTTCGTGCCGCAGTTCGCGACCGCGAACACCCAAGGCCAGTACGTGATCGAAGGCCACGGCGTTGATCCGGACATCGAGGTCGAGGAGGACGTGTCGGCACAGCTCGCCGGCAAGGATCCGCAGCTCGACCGCGCGATCGACGAGCTCAAGAAGGCCATCCAGGCCGCGCCGGTGCAGCTGCCGCCGCCGCCGGCGAATCCGGTCAAGGCGCCGCCCGACATGCGCGCTGCTGGCGTTTCGGGCGGCTGAAGCTCGTCCCGAGAATGCCGCTGGGGCGGCTTGGCTGAGCGAGACTCGGCTAAGCCGCCTTCACGTCCCGCAGGGTCCAGTGCTTGCCGATCAGAAGATCGAGCCGGTGGCGCAGGATCACGTGCGGCAACGACGTGACCACCTGCACATCGGTATGCAGATCGTGCAGCTCGGCCTTCACCGTCGCGCCGGGATCGCTCGCGCCGAGCGCGGGGTCGATCGCATCGGGATCGGGCTGCATCTTCCTCCATCGCTGCCACAGCGACGGCGTGCGCAATGCGTCCTGCAGAAGCGCCGCGAAACTCTCCGGCGAGCCGCCGTGGAACGAGAGCTCGTGCGATTCGCCGCGCGCCCGCGGCAGATCATCGATCGAAAGGAAGTAGCGCTGCGTGCTCATCGAAACATCCGCTGGGACGAGAACATGAGTCTAGCAGGGCCATCCCGTAACGACGCCGGAACGAGCCCGACGATCGCGGCGGCGAGCACGCTCGCAAGGCAGCTCCAGCCGAGATAGCGCAGCTCCGCGGGCACGAGCACGAGCAAGGGCACGAGATACAGCCACGCGCTCGCGAGCAACAATCCCGCGCAAAGGCCCGCGAGATCGCGGCGCCTTCGCCAGGCGAGAGGCGCAGCAACGAGACCGACGACGAGGTACGGCCATCCCGCGAGCAGCGACGTGCTGCTGAGCCGTGACGCGCTCGCCATCAGAGTCCTGTGCAGCGCCGAAGTGTTGCGCGGGACGGGCGGGTTGTCGCGGTAACGGAACTCGTCGTCGACATAGATGAGCTCGCGCGGCCACGACGGATCGTGCACGCCGAGCAGCGCGATGACGCGGCGCCGATGATGGGCGAGCCACGCGCCGGGATGCGCGCGGATCGCGGCGAACCAGGCCTGTCGCAGCGCGGCAAGCTGATCCGGCGCGTAGTCGCTCGCGAACGGATCGCGCATGCCGTGCCGGGTGTTCTGCAGCATCGGCACGATGCTCCAGTCGCGGAACGCGCCGGCGAGCTCGACGACATCGAGGCCCGGCCCGATCATGAAAGGCGGCAGCAGCATCTCGCCGCTCGCGACCGAGAGTGCGGCGAGATCCCATTCCGCCGCCGCGACCCAGAGCGGCACGCGCCGCTGCACGAGCGAATCGATCGCGACAACCGCGACGATCATCGCAGCGAACAGCGCAACCGCAAGCGCGGCGATGCGCACCCGCGTAGCGGGCTGCCCCGCCGCGAGCCATGCCAGCCATAGCGCCGGCGGAACGACGGCCGGCAGCGCGTTGTGGCGCACCGTCGCGGCATAGAACAGCGCCGGCAGAGCGGCGAGGATCCAGCGCCGACGATGCGTCGCGTGCGCGCGTGCGAGCGCGCCGAGCGCGAACAGCAGCGCCGAGAACAGTCCGACATCGGTCCAGACGTGTGCGCGCAGCAACCACGGCACCGGGGCGAATGCGGCGAGCAGCATGATCGCGGCCGTGCGCAGCGGGCCGACGCGCAGCGCTTCCGCGAGCAGCGCGAGTCCGCACCAGAACAACGCGAGATGCAGCGCGAACAAGAGTCCCGGTCCTTCGAGCAGCGCATCGCAGGCGCGCCACAGGAACACGAACGCCGGCGGCGTGATGTCCGTCGTATCGCCGCCGCGCGCCTGCCACCACGCATAGGCGGAATCGAACGACATCTGACCGGGCCAGTACGCGGCGATATCGAGACCCAGCCCCGCGATCGCGATCAGCCACGGCAGCACGCGCGTGAGGCCATCCCGATGAACGGTGCGCGCGCCCATCAAAGCCGCTGCGCCGCGAGCGCCAGCGACGCGCCGCGATCGTCGCCGGTCTCCGCAGCGTGGTCGATCACGCCGAGCAGCGGCGCCGCGATGCGCGTTCGCAGCGTGTCGAGGTTCGCATCCGCGTGCGCCATTCCGGGATCGATGCGATTCGCGATCCAGCCGGCCAGCGTGCAACCGTCGAGCGCGGCGGCCACC
>DAISJF010000123.1:0-6297 GCA_036821625.1 Rhodanobacteraceae bacterium | reverse complement strand
TTTGCCTTTGCGGGCTTCGCCTTCCCCGGCGCCTTCGCATCGGATTTCGTCGCGTCCGGTTTCGCTGCGCTTTCGCCTTCCGCCGGCGGCGGCTCCGGATTCCCGGTCGCGATGTAGCGCCGCAGCCGATCCACTTGCGCGCCCAGCACTTCATCGACGCTCGGCGCGAGCTGATCGAGGCCGCTCGTGCTCGCGCCGTTGACGCGATACTCGATCGTCAGCGTCGTCGTCGAGTCTTCGGTCTTGACGAAGAAGCTCAGGACGCCTTTCAGCGCGCGCTCCTGCAGCGGGCCGAGCGAAGTCTCCAGACGAATCAGCTTGCCGGGCAGTGCCATGATCACGCGGCCGTGCTCGACGCTGCCGTCCTTCCAGCGCTCGCAGAAACAGCCGCCGGCCTCGGGTTTGAGGCTGAGGTTCGACGACTTGCCGGAGTACGTGTGCTCGCTGTCCCACCAGCGCTGGATCTGCGTGATGTCGGTGTAGGTCTTCGCCGCCGACGCGGCGACCGGCGCCGAGTAGGTGAGGAAGAATCCGTCGGCGGCCAACGACTTGACCTCGGCGCTCGCGATCGACGGCAGCGCGCAGAGCATCGAGGCAGCGATGAGGGCGATGCGATTCATGAGCCTATCCCGACCCTCCGGGCCTCGCCGGAGTTCCCGGGGAAGCGCTGCGCGCTATGCCGAAGTCGAGCCGACGGCTCCGCCGGCCGCGCGCGGCAGCGGTGTGCGCATCTGGTACGTGGCGATCCGCTCGATCGCGATCGCGAGCCGCTCGTGCGCGCGCATCGCGCGCCATCCGATCACGATCCAGATCAGCGAACCCAGCAGCGCGAGCGCGGTCGTTCCCCAGAGCAGCAAGCCGTCGGCGCCATTGAACGTCATGTGCATGCGTCCCCTCCCTCAAACGTCTCCGTCGTTCGCCCAGCCCTCGCCCGTGCCGCGATGGATCACGCGATCGCTCGGCAGCACGTCGCCGGCCGGAATCGACGGCTGTTCGGCGAGCGCCTTGTAGATCGGCAGGAAATCCGGATACGTCGCTTCCATCAGCTGCTCGAAGCTGTCGATCACGAAATAGGTTTTCTGATACGTGTCGATGCGATAGCGCGTGCGCATGATGCGCGTGAGATCGAAGCCGATCCGGTTCGGCGCCGGCGATTCGAGGCAATGGATCGATTCGCCCTTCGAGCTGACGATGCCGGAGCCGTAGATGCGCAGGCCGTCGTCCTGGCGGATCAGCCCGAACTCGACCGAGTACCAGTAAAGCCGCGTCAGGTTCACCAGTGCATCGCCGCCGATGCCATGCGCGCGCACGCCGCCGCGGCCGTACGCCTGCATGTAGTCGCCGAACACGGGATTGAGCAGCAGCGGCACGTGGCCGAACAGATCGTGGAACAGGTCGGGCTCGGCGATGTAGTCGATCTGCTCGGGCTTGCGGATCCACCACGTGACCGGGAAGCGCCGGTTGGCGAGGTGGTCGAAGAACGTGAGCTCCGGCAGCAGGCCTTCGACGCCGACGAGCTTCCATCCGGTCGCCTTCGCCAGCACGGCGTTGAGGTCGTCGAAGCGCGGGATCACATCGGGCGTCATGCCGAAGCGTTGCTGGTTCTCGATGAATTCGCGACAGGCGCGGTTGACCAGGATCTCGCGCTGACGACGGAACAGCGTCGCCCAGGTTTCATGATCGGCGCGCGTGTAGGTTTCCCACGGCTGGTCGACGACCGCGGTCGTGTAGACCGGCACGTAACCCTTGTCCGTCTGCTGGTGTTCGACGCGACGCGGTGTGTTCAGCGCGGCCATGAGTCGTAACCTCTCGATCCTCGCGCGAAAGCTTAGCGCGGTTCGCGTGAATGCGCTTTCAGCGCGGAACCGGCGCGCGCGTGATCCGCAGGATCAATCACTTGCACCGCGGCACCGCGTCCGCGCGCATCAGCTGCGCGCCGATTCGCCGTCGCGTCGCGCGAAGCGGATCACGCGGTCCTCGCCGGTGTCATTCGGTGGGCGCTGCCAGAGCACCGGAACCTCCTTTGGCCTGGGCAACTCGAGCTCTCCTTCCGACGGCGTCTCGTCATCGCCTTCGTCTTCCCAGCTGTAGCGCTTGCGCGGCGGCGCCGGATCGCTGCGGAAGAAGAGCAGCGCCGAAAGCACGCCGGCGACGGCACCAGCCAGGTGATATTCGAAGCTCACGTGCTGCTCTTGCGGCAGCACGCTGAGCAGCATGCCGCCGTAGAGGAAGAACACGACGAGCGCGGTCACGATCGAGAGCCGATCGCGTCGCAAGAGGCCGGTGAAGAACAGAAAGAACATCAGCCCGTGCGCGATGCCGCTCGCGCCGACATGCACCGATGGCCGCGCGAACAGCCACACGCCGATGCCGGAGAGAATCCAGATCAGCGGAATGGCCCGGCGCGCGCCGAGCGGATAGCAATACAGCGTCAGCGTGGCAAGGAGCGCGAGCGGCAGCGTGTTCGACATCAGATGCGCGAACGACGCAGGCGCAAGCGGCGCGGTCAGGATGCCGATCAAGCCTCCGACCGTGCGCGGCCGGATGCCGAGATCGTCGATCGACCAGCCGAGCAGCCAGGCCGCGGTCCAGGCGATCCAGATGCCGGCCAGAAGCGCGGCCGCGCCGAGCACCGCGTAGCGGACCCGCTTGCGGTCGTGCGCGACGGCCGTGGCGGTCGGTTCAGGAAGCGCGGGCACGTTGACCATCCGCGCATGGTTGGGATGGACCGCGCACATGCAAGGGCACGTCTTTACGAATCACGCCGTGGAGAATTGAAAAAATACCTGTTCGCGGCGCTTCGGAGCCAGTAGCATCGATGCCGGACCGGCGGCACGGACGATGCGCCGGTTCTCGGGGGGACTGGGATAACGGTCGAGGTGCGCGGCACGGCGCACGGTCCCCCCGTATGGCCAGCGGGGGACCGGGACCTCAAGCATGCATTTCGACGTTGCGACCGCGATGCTGGTCACTTCGGCGTTGACGCTGGTCGTCGGCTCGAGTCTGGCCGTCGCGGTATCGCGCTACCCGGATCGCCTGCGCCAGGCCATGCACATCTGGATCGGCGGACTGCTGCTGCAGATTCCGGTATTCCTGATGTTCGGCCTGCTCGGCGCGCTGCCGGGCGTGCCCGCGGTCGTGATGGCCAACGCGCTTTTTGCGTTCGCGTACGCCGAGATGGGCCGCGCCGTGCGCGTGTTCTCCGGCCACGACGCGCGCAACAGCCGATTCGAGCTGACCCTGGTCTTCGCGCTCGTCGCGATCCCGATCGTGTTCGGCTACATCTGGCCGGATGTGCGCCTGCGGCTCATATTCGGCGCGCCGCTGCTCGCGTGCCTCAGTCTCGGCGTCGCGCGATCGATCCTCGTTCGTGCCGATCGCACGTTGCGCGCCGCCGATTACCTGACCGCGGGTCTCTTCGCGCTCAGCGCATTGCCGATGCTGCTGCGCGGCGCGATCGAGCTGGCTTCGTACCGCTTCGACGTCGAATCCGCGCGCTCGTTTGCACGAAACCTGTTCTTCCTGACCGGATCCGGTCTGCCGCTGGTCGGCACGATCGGATTCCTGCTGATGTGCAACGACCGGATCAACGAACAGCTTTCGCGGCTCGCGATGCTCGATCCGCTGACCGGCGTTTTCAATCGCCGCACGTTCGAGGAGCGCGCGCAGCTCGTCATCGCCGCGGCGGTGGAGCGAGGCCGTCCACTGTCCCTGCTCGCAGTCGACATCGATCACTTCAAGGACGTCAACGACGAATTCGGCCACGCCGGCGGCGACGAAGCGCTGCGGCTCGTCGTCGCGCTGATGCGCGAGACGCTCGCCGAAGGCCAGATCCTGAGCCGCATCGGCGGCGAGGAATTCGCCGTGCTGCTGCCCGGCGCGGACGAGGACGAGGCCCGAGCGACGGCCGAGAGACTCCGGCGTCACCTCGAAGGTTCACCGGTCGACGTCGAAGGGCGCGAGCTGTTCCTCAAGATCTCGGCCGGCGTCGCGACGCTGGGGCCGGACATGGAGACGCTCGCGATCCTGCTGCGCGCGGCCGACCGCGCCCTCTACGCCGCCAAGCGCGCGGGACGCAACCGCGTCGCGACGAGCTCGGCACTCGCCGCCGCGCTGCGCTAGCGACTACGCGTTCGCGGCGGGCTGCTTCGGCCGGATCACGAGGCTCGCCACCATCGACGCGCCGATCAGCAGCGCGACGACCCCGAGCGCGATGCCGATCGGCATCTTCCAGATCCCGGCGATCAGCATCTTCGTGCCGATGAACAGCAGCACGGCCGCGAGACCGTAGCTCAGCAGATGGAAGCGCTGCGCTGCGCCTTCGAGCATGAAGAACATCGCACGCAGGCCGAGCACCGCGAACACGTTCGATGTCAGCACGACGAACGGATCCTCGGTGACCGCGAAGATCGCCGGAATCGAATCGACCGCAAAGATCACGTCGGTCACCGCGATCAGCACCATGACGACGAAGAGCGGCGTGTAGAGCCGGCGGCTGCCTTCGACGACGCTGAGCGCACCGCCGCGGAATCGCCGCGTGAGCGGCAGGCGGTTCTGCATGAAGCGCAGCACGGGGTTCGCTTCGAGATCGGGCTCCTGATTGGCCGTGAGCATCATCCTCGCGCCCGTGAACACCAGGAAAAGCCCGAACGCGTACAGGATCCAGTGGAAACGCGCGACCAGCGCCGCGCCGATGAAGATCATGATCGCGCGCAGCACGATCGCGCCGAGCACGCCGAGCATCAGCGCGCGCTTGCGCTGCTCGGCCGGCACCGCGAAATAGTTGAACACCATCAGGAACACGAAGATGTTGTCGACCGCGAGCGATTTCTCGACGACGTAGCCGGTCAGGAACTCGAGCGCGATCTCGTCGGCGAGCGCGCTGCCCGAGTGCGCGCGGAGCCACCACCAGATGCCGAGATCGAACAGCAGCGCGAGCGAGACCCAGGCGACGCTCCAGGCCAGCGCTTCGCGAAACCTCACGCGACGCGCGCCGCTCGCGCGCAATACCAGGAAATCGACCGCGAGCGCGACGATGACGACGGCGACGAATGTCGCCCAAAGCCCCAGTGTTCCTACCGTATGCATCGAGCTCCCCAAGAAAACAAAAGCCCCGTGAGCCGGACGGCGCACGGGGCCTGTTTTCTCGAGGCACACCTTCGCCGTAATCGGCGAAGGTCTCGCTCGCAGGCTGGTCGGCCTGCCCGCCGGACCGGAGCCTCGCGGCTCGTGCTGACGATCTCGGCGGCGGGAGCTACTCCCCTTCTACGGATTCACGATAAGCGAGAGCGGCGCCCCTTGGCAAATGCGGCGCAACAAACGGCGGCAGACCGCCGACGTGCGGCGGCCCTGACTTATCATTCGCGCGTGAACGCCGCACTGCCCGTCATCCAGCTCAAGACCGAGCGCCGCTCGACCCATCCGTGGATCTTCCAGAAGATGGTCGAGAAGCCCGCCGTGCGCCCGAAGCCGGGCAGCATCGTCGAGATCGTCGATCGCGAAGGCCACTTCGCCGGACGCGGCTTCTACAACGGCCACTCGCGCATCGCGCTGCGCGTGCTGACCGCCGACCCCAACGAAACGATCGACGAGGCGTTCTTCTCGCGCAAGATCGCCGAAGCGGTGCAGCTGCGCCGCGGCCTGCTCAAACTCGACGCGGCGACCGACGCCTACCGGCTGATCCATTCCGAAGGCGACGGGTTGTCCGGGCTCGTCGTCGACCGCTTCGCCGACACGCTCGTGATCGAATACTTTTCGGCCGGCATGTTCCGTCAGCGCGACCTGATCCGGCGCGCGCTGCTCGAGCACTTCCCCGGCGCGAACCTCTACGGGTTCGCCGAGGAGCACGTGCAGAAGCAGGAGAGCTTCGACTGCGGCATCCCGGCGCCGCCCGAGCCGACCGTGATCCACGAGCACGGCGTCAGGTTCCACGCCGCGCCCGGCACCAAGCACAAGACCGGCTTCTTCGCCGACCAGCGCGACAACCGCAAGGCGCTGTCGGAGTTCTGCGACGGCAAGCGCGTGCTTGATCTGTGCTGCAACTCGGGCGGCTTCGCGATCCATGCGAAAACGATCGGCGGCGCGGATGAAGTCGTCGGCGTCGATCTCGACGAGGAGATCCTCGGCGTCGCCGAGCGCAACGCGCGGCTCAACAAGGCGCGCGTGCGCTTCGTGCAGGCCGACATCTTCGCGTGGCTGCGCGACGTCGCGGTCAACAACCGCGATCAGTACGACGTCGTCGTGCTCGATCCCGCGAAGATGACGCGCGACCGCGAGCAGGTGATTCCGGCGCTGAAG
>DAISJF010000122.1:0-6313 GCA_036821625.1 Rhodanobacteraceae bacterium | reverse complement strand
GAAACGGTCGTGACGCCCGAAGGCTCGGGCCTCAAGGCCGCGATCACGAACTACCGCGTCGCCGGCAAGACCGGCACGTCGCGCGCGGCTTCCGGCGGCGGCTACGACAACCGCCACATCTCGCTCTTCGTCGGCATGGTGCCGGCGTCGAATCCGCGGCTCGTCGGCGTCGTCGTGATCCACGATCCGCAGGGCGTGTACTACGGCGGCCTGGTTTCCGCGCCGGTTTTCAGCAAGGTCATGGACGGCGCGCTGCGTCTGCTCGATGTGCCGCCCGACAACGTCAAGAATTGGTACACAGGTTCGCCTCAAGGCGGCCCCACCATCGACGCGAAGATTCCGGTCTCCGACGAAGAAGCCTCGGAGATGTCGAACTACGCCGAAGGTACGCCGCCATGACGACGCTGCGCGCGATGAATCTCGCCGACCTGCTCGCCGGCCACGCCGACGCGGGCGCGGCCGGCGGCATCCTCGTGCGCGGTCTGTCGCTCGACTCGCGCGAAGTGCGCGCGGGCGATGCCTTTGTCGCGCTCAAAGGCACGCGACAACACGGCATCACGTTTGCCCCGATGGCGTTGGCGCGTGGCGCTGCAGTGGTTCTAGCCGAGAGGCCCGAAGAAGCCGCAGCGTCCGCGCCCGCCGTTTTAGAAGCAGCGGCCAAAGGCCGCACCGGTTCCCCTTCTCCCGCTGCGCGGGAGAAGGTGGCCGAAGGCCGGATGAGGGCTGTCGGTTCGCCATCCCCGGACGCCCCCACGATCTGGATCGACGATCTCCGCAAGAAACTCGGCGCGATCGCTTCGCGCTTCTTCGGCGATCCATCGAGCGCGCTCACCGTGATCGGCGTCACCGGCACCAACGGCAAGACGTCGACCGTTCACCTGCTCGCGGACGCGCTGCACCACGCCGGCCACAAGGTCGCGACGATCGGCACGCTCGGCGCCGGTCTTGTCGGCGAGGTCGTCGAAAGCGCGCGCACGACACCCGACGCGATCGCGGTGCATGGTCTGCTGGCGACGTTCCGCGACGAGGGGGCGACCCACGTCGCCATGGAAGTGTCCTCGCACGCGCTGGATCAGGGCCGCGTCAACGCGGTCGCGTTCGATCTCGCCGTGTTCACGAATCTGACCCGCGATCATCTCGACTACCACGGCACGATGCATGCGTACGGCGCGTCGAAGGAGCGCCTGTTCGCATGGCCGGGCCTCGACGCCGCGATCATCAACGTCGACGATCCGTTCGGCCGTGCGCTGGCCGCGCGCATGCGCGACGACGTCGCGCTGCTGCGCTACGGCGTCGAGCGCACCGACGCCGATCTCGCCGCGCACGGGATCGAGACCGGCGCGTCGGGGCTGCGCTTCCACATGACCACGCCGTGGGGGGAAGGCGACGTATCGACGCGGCTGCTCGGCCGCTTCAACGTCTCGAATCTGCTCGCGGTCGCGGCGTGTCTGGGCAGACTCGGGTTTTCGTTCGACGCGATCCGCGACGCGATCGCGATGCTCGAGCCGGTCAGCGGCCGCATGAACCGGCTCGGCGGCGAAGCCGCGCTGCCGCTGGTCGTCGTCGACTATGCGCATACGCCGGACGCGCTCGAGCAGGCGCTGACGAGCCTTCGCGCGCACGCGCACGGCGCGTTGATCTGCGTATTCGGCTGCGGCGGCGAGCGCGACGCGGGCAAGCGTCCGCAGATGGCCGCGATCGCCGAGGCGCTCGCCGATCTCGTCATCGTGACCGACGACAACCCGCGCGGCGAGGACGGCGACACGATCGTCGACGAAATCATGGTCGGCTTCGGCAACGCCGAGCGCGTGACGATCGAGCGCGACCGGCGCAAGGCGATCGCGCTGGCGATCCATGCCGCGCACGCAGGTGACATCGTGCTGATCGCCGGCAAGGGCCACGAGCCGTACCAGGAAATCGCCGGCGTCAAGCATCCATTCGACGATCTCGCGGTCGCGCGCGATGTGCTCGGAGCGATGGCATGAAGCTGCGCCTGACCGACATCGCCACGTGGGTCGGCGGCCGCCTCGCCGGCAACGGCGGCTTCGTCGACGGCGTGTCCACGGACACGCGCACGATCACGCCCGGCGCACTGTTCGTCGCGCTGAAAGGCGAACGCTACGACGCGCACGACTTCGTGCGCACCGCGCACGACCGCGGCGCGACGGCCGCGATGGTCGATCACGCGGTCGACGCCGAGATGGCGCAGATCATCGTCGAGGATACTCTGATCGCGCTCGGCGACCTCGCGCGCGCGGTGCGCGCGCAGCGCGATGCGCGCGTGATCGGCATCACCGGCTCGAACGGCAAGACGACCGTGAAGACGCTGACGGCTTCGATCCTGGCGCGCCATGGCCGCACGCACGTCAACGTCGGCAACCTCAACAACGAGATCGGCGTGCCGCTGACGCTGCTCGCGATGCCGGAGGCGACGCAGTACGCGGTGATCGAGATGGGTGCCGGCAAGCCCGGCGACATCGCGTACCTCGCTCGCATCGCGCGGCCGGAAGTCGGGCTCGTCAACAACGTCGCGCCGGCGCATCTCGAACGGCTCGGCAGCGAGCGCGGCGTCGCCGAGACCAAGGGCGCGATCTATGCGGCGCTGCCCAGGGACGGGATTGCGATCGTCAACGCCGACGATGCGTACGCGAAGTATTTCGCGGAAGTCGCCGGCAAGCGTCGCATCGTCCGCTTCGGCCTCGACGCCAAGGCCGACGTCGGCGCCCACCTCGGCGCATCCAGTGCCTTCACGCTGCGCACGCCGTCAGGTACCACACCGATAACGCTGTCGCAGGCCGGCCGGCACAACGTCATGAACGCGCTCGCCGCAGCCGCGATCGCGACCGCGCTCGACGTGCCGCTGGCGACGATCCGCGCGGGCCTCGAAGCCGCGCCGGTCGTGGCCGGGCGACTCGCGCGGCGCAAGCATTCGTCGGGCGCGATGCTGATCGACGACAGCTACAACGCGAATCCGGGTTCGTTCGCCGCGGCGATCGCGACGCTCGCCAGCGAGCCCGGCGAAACGATCCTCGTGATGGGCGACATGGCCGAGCTCGGCGCCGACGCCGAGCGGCTGCACGCCGAAACCGGCGCGCTCGCCAAGCGCAGCGGCATCCGCAGGCTGCACGCGGTCGGCCGCCTGAGCCGCGCCGCCGCGACGGCGTTCGGTGCAGGCGCAACGCATCACGCGGATCAGGCCGCATTGATCGAGGCGCTGCGCGCCGATCTGCACGGCGGCGTCACCGCGCTGATCAAGGGTTCGCGTTCTTCGGCGATGGATCGCGTGGTCGCCGCGCTGATCGACAACGACAACGGAGGCGAGCGCCATGCTGCTTGAGCTCGCCGACCTGCTGAAGGGGCACATCAGCGGATTCCATCTGTTCCAGTACCTGACGTTCCGCACGATCATGTCGACGCTGACCGCTCTCGCGGTGTCGCTGCTCGCGGGACCCGCGATCATCCGCAAGCTCGCCGACATCAAGGCGGGTCAGATCATTCGCACCGACGGGCCGCAGTCGCACCTGAGCAAGGCGGGCACGCCGACGATGGGCGGTGCGCTGATCCTCGGCTCGATCGTCGCCGCGACGCTGCTCTGGGCGGACCTGCGCAACCGCTATGTCTGGGTCGTGCTGTGCGTCACGCTCGCGTTCGGCGTGATCGGTTTCTACGACGACTACAGGAAACTGATCCGCAAGGACAGCCGCGGGCTCGCGCCGCGCTGGAAATACTTCTGGCAGTCGGTGTTCGGTCTTGGCGTCGCCGGCTTCCTCTATTTCACCGCCGACACGCCCGCGGCGACGACGTTGTATCTGCCGCTGATCAAGCAGGCGCAGCTGCCGCTCTCGCCGGCGTCGGAGGCGGGGACGCTCGCGTACGGGATCGGCGCCGCCGTGTTCGTCGCGATCTCGTATCTGATCATCGTCGGCTTCTCGAACGCCGTGAACCTGACGGACGGACTCGACGGTCTTGCGATCATGCCGAGCGTGCTGGTCGCCACCGCGCTCGGCGCGTTCGCGTATCTCGCCGGCAACAAGGTGTTCTCCGAGTACCTCGGCATTCCCGCGATTCCGGGCGCGGGCGAGCTTGCGATCTTCTGCAGCGCACTTGCGGGCGCGGGGCTCGGCTTCCTCTGGTTCAACACGTATCCGGCACAGGTGTTCATGGGCGACATCGGCGCGCTCGCGATCGGCGCCGCGCTCGGCTGCATCGCGGTCATCGTGCGGCAGGAGATCGTGCTTCTGATCATGGGCGGCGTGTTCGTGATGGAGACCGCGTCGGTGATGCTGCAGGTCGCGAGCTTCAAGCTCACCGGCCGGCGCATCTTCCGCATGGCGCCGATCCACCATCACTTCGAGCTCAAGGGCTGGCCCGAGCCGCGCGTGATCGTGCGCTTCTGGATCATCAGCGTCGTGCTGGTGCTGATCGGGCTTGCGACGTTGAAGGTGCGCTGATGCTGCTGTTCCATCTCAATGACGAGGAATCCCAGGCCACGCGGCGCGGCGAGCCGAAGGGCCGCTACGACCTGAGCCTGATCCTCGCAGCCGCCGCACTTGCCAGCGTCGGCATCGTGATGGTCGCGTCGAGCTCGATCGCGGTCGCCGACGGCCAGCACATCGGTCCGTTCTACTACCTCGCGCGCCATCTCGTGTTCCTCGGCTTCGGCGTCACCGCAGGCCTCGTGATCGCGCGCATCGAGCTCGCCTGGATCGAGCGCAACGCGGGCGTGTTCCTGATGCTCGGCATCGTCTTGCTGCTGCTCGTGTTCGTGCCCGGCATCGGCTTCCGCGTCAACGGCGCGCGGCGCTGGATCCATCTCGGAGTCTCGGGCTTCCAGTCGGTCGAGGCGATGAAGCTGTTCCTCGTCGTGTACCTGGCGAGCTATCTCGTGCGCCATCGCGACAAGGTGCAGGCGAGTCTCGCCGGCGTGCTGAAACCGCTTGGCCTCGCGTTGCTGCTCGCTGCGCTCCTGCTCGTGCAGCCGGACTTCGGCTCGGCGGCGCTCCTGATGGCGGTGACGGTGGGCATGGTCTGGCTCGGCGGCGCGCGCCTGCGCAATCTCGCGGTGCTCGGCACGCTCGGCATTCCGGTGCTGGCGTGGGCCGCGTTCAGCCAGGACTATCGCGTCAAGCGGCTGACGTCGTTCCTCGATCCGTGGGCCGATCCGTTCAAGGACGGTTTTCAGCTGACGCAGGCGCTGATCGCGATCGGGCGCGGCGAGTGGCTCGGCGTCGGGCTCGGCGGTTCGGTGCAGAAGCTCTTCTATCTGCCAGAGGCGCACACCGATTTCATTCTCGCGGTGATCGCCGAGGAGCTCGGCTTCGCCGGCATCGTGCTCGTGCTCGCGCTGTTCGGCTGGCTGATCGGGCGCGGCTTCGCGATCGGCCTGCGCGCGGTCGAGCGCGGCCAGCGCTTCGCCGGGTACTGCGCGTTCGGCGTGTCGCTGACGATCGCGCTGCAGGCGCTCGTTTCGATCGGCGTGAATCTCGGCGTGTTGCCGACGAAAGGACTGACGCTGCCGCTGATCAGCTCGGGCGGATCGAGCGTGATGATGACCTGCGCGGCGATCGGTCTTCTGATCCGTGTCAGCTACGAGCTCGCGCGCGCCGAGAACGCCGCGCTGCAGGCCTTGCCCGAGCGCGTGATCGCGGAGGTGCGTCGATGACCGACGCGGCGGCGATCAGGCCCGTGCTGATCATGGCCGGCGGCACCGGCGGACACATCTTTCCGGGTCTCGCGGTCGCCGACGAATTGCGCAGCCGGCGCACGCCGGTGATCTGGGTCGGCGGCATCGGCGGGCTCGAGCAGCATCTCGTGCCGCAGCACGGCCTGCGCCTCGAAACGCTGCCGATCGCCGGCGTGCGCGGCAAGGGCATCGCAGCGAGAGTATTCGCGCCGCTGCGGCTGCTGCACGCGATTGTCGCGGCCGGCGGCCTGCTGGGGCGTCATGCGCCGCGCAGCGTGCTGTCGATGGGCGGCTACGCCGCGGCGCCGGGCGGCATCGCCGCGTGGATCGCACGGGTTCCGCTGATCGTGCACGAGCAGAACCGGATTCCCGGCGTGACGAGCCGCCTGCTGGCGCGCTTCGCGCAGCGAGTGCTCATGGGTTTCGCGGATGCGTTCCCGCACGGCGAGTGGGTCGGCAATCCGGTGCGTGCGTCGATCGCGGCGCTGCCGGCGCCGTCGGCGCGCTATGCCGGTCGCGAAGGACCGCTCAAGCTCCTCGTGCTGGGCGGCAGTCAGGGCGCGCAAAGTCTCAACGCGGCGCTGCCCGAAGTGCTGCGCCGGCGCGGCGCGCGGCTTGCCGTCGAAGTGC
>DAISJF010000121.1:0-6334 GCA_036821625.1 Rhodanobacteraceae bacterium | reverse complement strand
GCGACGCCCGATTCCGACCTGCAGTCGAACACGCAGTTCTTCTGGCGCGTGACCGGCCAGAACGTGTGCGGACCGAGCGTGGTGTCGGCGACGTTCTCGTTCACGACGATACCGATCCTGCACACGGTGACGCCGCTGGTCGGCCCGAACGGGTCGATCGTGCCGTCGACGCCGCAGTCCGTCATCGACGGCGAGACGACCGTGTTCACCGTCACGCCCGACAACGGCTATCAGATCCAGAGCGTGAGCGGCTGCAGCGGCAACCTCGTCGGCAACACCTACACGACGGGCCCGATCACGGGCGACTGTGCCGTGACCGCGTTCTTCGAGCAGGCGACGTCCGATGTTGCGATCACGATCGACGACAGCCAGACCTTCGCGCAGTACGGTGAGACGCTGACGTACGTGATAACGCTGAACAATCCGGGCACGGCCGCGGCCACCGGCGTCAGCGTGAGCAACGCGTTCCCGCCGGAGCTCGATATCGGCACGGCGACGTGGACCTGCTCGGCCGGTTCCGGCGGCACGTGCACAGCGAGCGGCTCGGGCGCATTGACCGACAGCGGCGTCGTCGTCCCGTCGCAAGGCAGCGTGACCTACACGCTGATCGCGACGGTGCTCGCGAGCTCGACGTCCGGCCAGGTCAACAACCAGGTGACGGTGAATGGACCGGCAGGCAGCCACAGCGCGAACGACATCGACACGCTGGTGATCTTCCGTTCCGGCTTCGAAGCCAACGGCGGCCTGATCTCGGCGCCTCAGGCGCCGGCGCATCCCGCCGGCAGGACGCGCTGAGTCTCGTTGCGGCCGGGCCGATCCAGGCCCGGCCGCAAACGCGTGAAATCCCGGAGCGTTTCGCTCAGTCGCGCGTCTCCTGCGGCGGCGGTGGCCGCTGGTGCCGCGAATGCCCGAGCTCGGGCGCCGATGCCGCGCTGTCGATGCCGTCGGTCATCAGCGTTCCGCTATTCGACGGATCGAGCCAGTCGCGCAATCGCGTGGACGTGCTGCTTCCGGTCCATGCGCTCGCGAGCTTGCCGTAGCAATCGGTCTCGTCGTTCGGCTGGCTCGGGTTCGTCAGGCTGCAGGCCGCGAAGCCGCCCGACAGCGTGCCGATCAGCAGGCGATCATGACCGCCGCCGTTGTTCGCGGGCACGAACAGGCCCGAGCCCGACGAGCCGCCTTCGGTCGTTCCCTGCGAATAGGGGCCGGTCTCCCAGTGCGTGTTCGTGCTCGACCCGCCGGTGCCGATGCAGTTGTCGGTGGTGCCCGGCATCGGGCCTGCGGTGATCTTCTTGACGTCGCCGGAGGGATGGTGAACTCCGATCGTGCCGGACGGCACGGTCCCGGTCGCGTCCCAGCCCGCGTAGTAGACATCCCACGCCGGATCCGGTGTCTGCGACAGCTCGACCAGCGCGAAGTCGGCATCGGCACGCGTCGCACGCAGCGCGGCGCCGTGCTGATCGTCGGTGAGAAAGCCGCCCGCCGGCGGGCTGAGCCCGCTGCACTCGGTCGACTGATAGTTCCAGTACACGACCATCGACTGCGCTTCCGTGTTGCTCGTAATGCAATGCGCCGCGGTCAGGAAATAGTTCTTGCGGTCGTGCGGCACGTCCGCGAGCAGCGTGCCGGTGCAGATGAAGGTCCCTGAATCGTCGTCTGCCGAGAATTCGTAGTAGCCCACCGCGCGAATCTGATCCGGATACGGCTGGCCGAGCGGGCAGACCACGTTGACGTTGCACGGCCCGGAGGTGCCGGGTCCGGTGTCGAGCGCGAGCTTGAAGAGATCGCGAAAGCCCGCGCCGACGGACGCGAGCTCGAAGGCGCCGCGTGAAACGTCGGCGCCGGCCGGAACGTGCAGCTCGATCGTTGCACGCTCGCCGGGGACGGCGGGCGAGTGGAACGTGCCGTCCGGCGCGTCGGATCCCGTGTAGGGACCCTGGTAGTAGCCGCCGGCGCCGATCACGTGCAGTGTTGCGCCCGGCGGCAACGCGAAGCGCGCGAACGCGAGTCTGAGATCCGTCGCGCCGTGCACGCGGACTGCGACGCGCCACAGGCGCGAGCCATCGGGCAGAGTGCGCCAATCGCCGTGCCGTTCGGTATCGATGGCGACGCCGAACGCGTCGGCGGTGCGCAACCGCTTCGTCGGCGCGCCGACGCGCGCGAGCGCATCGGCATCGCGGCGGCGCGCGGCCGCATCGATCGTGCCGATGTTCTCGACCGGCGCGTCGCGCAACCGCTTGGTCGGATGCGCGAGCGTGTATGGAAGCTCGCCCTGGCGCGCGTATGCCGGCGCGAATGCGACGAGCATCGCCAGCGCGAGCGCCGTGCGCGCTGCGCGAAGATTCGGAGTGAATGCATGCATGCGGCTCTCCGGTTCGGGCGCACCGAGCATACGGCGTCCGCGAGGATCCGCGGGCCGCTCGCGGCGCCGCGCGAAAAAATCGGCTCAGTCCGGATGGGCGGCGTTGCGGTCGCGGCCCGCGCCGAGCTTGCGGTCGAGTCGCCCGAAAAGCTTCTTGAATAGCCGGGACAGCTTGCCGCGCTGCGTCTTGCGCGCTTTCTCTTCCTCGCTCGTGAGCCAGGCGACCTGGATGACGCGGCGCTCGCCCTCGTACGGAAGATGGCCGTGGAACGAGTTGTCGGAACGCTTGAACGCAGCGAGCGCGCCGTACAGCGGCCTGATCTCGGGCGCGGCAAGGTCGTCGATGTCGTCGATGCGGTTCAGGAAGCGGAAGCAGCCATCGCTCGTGTCGGGCCACGATTCGTTGAGATAGAGCAGGACCGTCGCGACCTTCGATTTGCTGTCGGTGTGGATCGTGCCGTGGCGCCTGTTGAGCGAACGGCAGATCGTGACCAGCGTCGGGTAGGCGCCAAGGTGCGCTATGCCGAGTCGCTCGCCGAGCGCGTCGGCGAATTCGGGAGCAGTGATCTCGTCGACCAGGCGGTTGATGCTCGGCCCGCAGTCCTCGGATGCGTACGGGAAGAATCCGGCGCCGCTGTAGCGCGGAAAGTCATTGCGCAGCTCCTCGCTCGCGCTCGCGGGCAGCTGGCCCTCGGCGATCACGAACGCGAACGGCTCGCGGCTGACGCGCGTGCCGGGCGCGGCAAGGCGCGCGGGATCAATCAGGTGCGCGGCGTTCATGAGGCGCATTGTAATGCGCGGCCCGCGAGCCCGGATCGTGGCCTGCGCCTCGGGTGCCGGTCCGACGGAATTCCTGTAGAATTGCGACTCGCCTCGATTCCTTCGAAGCCCGGCCCTCGGACTGGTCCCAAGCCAGCCCGCGGGTTCTGTCGCACCTGAATATCGGTCGAGGTCAGGTGCGGGCACGAGCCAATTCCACGCAGGCGAACGCATGACCGCTCCCGCACTCCTCGCACTGGCCGACGGCACGCTGTTCCGCGGCATTGCGATCGGCGCCGAGGGCCGGACGGTCGGCGAGGTCGTCTTCAACACGGCGATGAGCGGCTATCAGGAGATCCTGACCGATCCCTCATACAGCCGGCAGATCGTCACGCTGACTTATCCGCACATCGGCAATACCGGCTGCAACGCGGTCGACGCCGAATCGACACAGGTCCACGCCGCAGGGCTCGTCATCCGCGACCTTCCGTTCGCGGCGAGCAGCTGGCGGTCCGAGGAAACGCTCGACGCGTATCTGCTACGCAACCGCATCGTCGCGATCGCCGAGATCGACACGCGCCGCCTGACGCGCATCCTGCGCGACAAGGGCGCGCAGAACGGCTGCCTCGTCGCGGGTGCGAACATTTCCGAAGACGACGCGATCGCTGCGGCGCAGGCGTTTCCGGGCCTCAAAGGAATGGACCTCGCCAAGGTCGTCTCGGTCAAGGAACGGTACGGCTGGCGCGAAGGCAGCTACGATCTCGACGGCACCGCGTTCGCAAAACCGCAACTCCGGTTCCGTGTGGTCGCGTACGATTACGGCATCAAGCGCAACATCCTGCGCCTGCTCGTCGACCGCGGTTGCGACGTGACCGTCGTACCCGCGCAGACGCCGGCGAGCGAAGTCTTCTCGCTGCGTCCGCATGGCGTCTTTCTGTCCAACGGTCCTGGTGACCCCGAACCTTGCGACTACGCGATCGCGGCGACGCGCGAGTTCATCCGCGCGCGCCTGCCGCTGTTCGGCATCTGTCTCGGTCATCAGCTGCTCGGCCTCGCCGCCGGCGCGCGCACGGTCAAGATGAAGTTCGGCCATCACGGCGCGAATCATCCGGTCATCGATCTCGACAGCGGCCGCGTGATGATCTCGAGCCAGAACCACGGCTTCGCGGTCGACGAGGCGACGCTGCCCGCGAACGTGAAAGCGACGCATCGTTCGCTGTTCGACGGCTCCCTTCAGGGCATAAGGCTTGCGGACGCACCGGCATTCAGTTTCCAGGGGCATCCCGAGGCGAGTCCCGGCCCGCACGACGTGGCCGGCCTGTTCGACCAGTTCATCCAGCTGATGGAGGCGCGCGCGGCTGCCGCGGCGTAGATCGCATGAAGATATTCCAATTCCGGTTTTCGGTTGGCCTGACCGCAGTGCTCGCGATCGCGCTCGGCGCATTCGCGATGGACGCCGCGGCCGCCGGCGCGAAAACGCACACGGCAGCGCCGAAGAAGGCCGAGCCGGCCAAGCCCGTCGGCGAAGTCGTCGAATACGCGTCGCTCGAGAACCGCATCGGTCAGACCGTCTCGATCGAGACAACGTTCAAGACCACGCGGACCGGCAAGCTCGTCAAGTACACGCAGCCGGCGCTGACGATCGAAATGGGTTCCGAGGCGAATCCGATGGAGCTGACCGTGCCGAAGGAAACGATCAAGACGATCACGGTGCTGACACCGCCGGCGACGCCCGCCGCGGAACCGGCCAAGGATGCAGGGACGAGCGGTGCCAAGAAGAACTGACCTCCGCTCGATCCTGATCATCGGAGCGGGGCCGATCGTCATCGGCCAGGCCTGCGAGTTCGACTATTCCGGCGCGCAGGCCTGCAAGGCGCTCAAGCAGGAAGGCTATCGCGTCGTCCTGGTCAATTCGAATCCTGCAACGATCATGACCGATCCGGAAACGGCGGACGCGGTCTACATCGAGCCGATCAACCGGCACACGGTCGAAAGGATCATCGCGAAGGAGCGGCCCGACGCGCTGCTGCCGACGATGGGCGGCCAGACCGCGCTCAACTGCGCGCTCGATCTCGCCGACAACGGCGTGCTCGAGAAATACGGCGTCGAGCTGATCGGCGCCTCGCGCGATGCGATCCGCATGGCCGAGGACCGCGAGCTGTTCCGCCGCGCGATGCTCGACATCGGCCTCGAATGCCCGAAGGCCGAGGTCGCGAAATCGTTCGAACAGGCGCTCGATATCCAGGCGAAGGTCGGCTATCCGACCATCATCCGGCCGAGCTTCACGCTCGGCGGTTCCGGCGGCGGCATCGCCTACAACGTCGAGGAGTTCGAGGAGATCGTCAATCGCGGTCTCGAGCTTTCGCCCGTGCACGAGGTCCTGATCGAGGAATCGGTGCTCGGCTGGAAGGAATTCGAGATGGAAGTCGTCCGCGACAAGGCGGACAACTGCATCATCGTCTGCTCGATCGAGAACTTCGATCCGATGGGCGTGCACACGGGCGATTCGATCACGGTCGCGCCGGCGCAGACCCTGACCGACAAGGAATACCAGCGCCTGCGCGACGCCTCGATCGCGGTGCTGCGCAAGATCGGCGTCGACACGGGCGGCTCGAACGTGCAGTTCGGCGTCAACGCCGAGAACGGCCGCGTCGTCGTGATCGAGATGAATCCGCGCGTGTCGCGCTCATCGGCGCTGGCGTCGAAGGCGACCGGGTTTCCGATCGCGAAAGTCGCCGCGAAGCTCGCCGTCGGCTACACGCTCGACGAGTTGCGCAACGAGATCACCGGCGGCAAGACGCCGGCCTCGTTCGAGCCGACGATCGACTATGTCGTCACGAAGATCCCGCGCTTCGCGTTCGAGAAATTCCCGGCGACGGATCCGCGCCTGACCACGCAGATGAAATCGGTCGGCGAGGTCATGGCGATCGGCCGCACGTTCCAGGAATCGCTGCAAAAGGCGCTGCGCGGTCTCGAAACCGGCAAGAACGGCCTGAATCCGAGCAAGCTCGATGCGGCGACGGCCGATGGCCTCGCGGCGCTGAAGCGCGAGCTGCGCGAGCCCGGCCCCGACCGCGTCTTCTACATCGCCGACGCATTCCGCGCGCAGCTGACGCGCGAAGACGTGTTCGCGCTCACGCACATCGATCCGTGGTTCCTGGCGCAGATCGAGAACCTCGTCGAGATCGAGGGCGAGGTGAAATCGGGCGGCCT
>DAISJF010000120.1:0-6358 GCA_036821625.1 Rhodanobacteraceae bacterium | reverse complement strand
GACACGGTGAAGCACATCTTGTCGTAGATATCCATGAACGACAGCGGGCCCGACGTGTATGCACCCGCACCCGACACGTACGCGCCGCGCGGGCGCAATGTCGAGAATTCGTAACCGATGCCGCAGCCGGCCTTCAGCGTCAGGCCCGCCTCGTGCACCTTGTCCAGGATGTTGTCCATCGAGTCGTCGATCGTGCCCGACACGGTGCAGTTGATCGTCGACGTCTTCGGCTTGTGCTCCTGCGCGCCGGCGTTGGACGTGATGCGCCCGGCCGGGATCGCGCCGCGGCGCAGCGCCCAGAGAAATCGTTCGAACCAGTACTTCTGCTTCTCCGGCGTCGCCTCGACTTCGGCGAGCGCCTTCGCGACGCGCTGGTAGGTATGGTCGATCGTCGCGTCGACCGGCTCGCCCTGCTTGGTCTTCAGGCGGTATTTCTTGTCCCAGATGTCGTACGAGGCCGGCTGCAGCGGAATCTCCGCCGCGCCGCGCGCAATCTGCTCAAGGCGCACTGTGCTCATCTTGTTGTCTCGCCTCCCGCCGCGGTGTCCCTGCGGGACCTCGCGTTGTTATCTGTCACCCCGTCCCGCTTCCCGATTTCGTGCGGGAAAAGGGCACCCCGCGCCATCCGGCGAACCGGTCCTCTGGCGCTTCAATTCAACTAATCTTTAGCCTCATCGCGGGTCTTCAACCACCCCGGATCGAACTATCGGGCTGCCCCCCGGTCACTCCGGCAGACCCAATGTATTGGTTAAAATCTAACCACCGACCACAACATCTTGTGGATGTCGCGGATGTGTAACGTACGCCCGATCGGCGCCGATGTAAAGCGTCCTGAAGAGTCAGGAAAGCCTTCGCCCGGGACCGCTTGAAAGACCGCGCCGGCGGCGCAAGCCTTGCCGCAGTTGCCCCGCGAAACCGACCGCGTTTTCAGCGGTCTTATGCGCGCCCGTTTTCGATTTTCGCGACAGGATGTTCCGCATGCCTTTGACTCGTTTCCACGATTCGCTGTCCCGCACCGCCATGTGCGCCCTCGTGACGGCCACGCTGTTCCTCGGGCTCGCCGCGCCGGCCGACGCCGCATTGCCGCCGGCGATCGACGGCCAGGCGCTGCCGTCGCTCGCGCCGATGCTCGAGCACGTGACGCCCGCGGTCGTGAACATCAACTCGAAGACGCGCGTCGCGGTGCGCGACCCGTTCTTCGACGATCCGATGTTCCGCCGCTTCTTCGGCATTCCGAACGGGCCGCGCGAGCGCGTGCAGCAGTCGCTCGGCTCGGGCGTGATCGTGGACGCCGCGAAGGGCTACGTGCTGACCAACAACCACGTCGTCGAGGGCTCCGACGATATCGCGGTCACCACTGCGGACGGCCGCACCGTCAAGGCGAAGGTGCTCGGCACCGATCCGGATTCGGATCTCGCCGTGCTGCAGATTCCGGCCGAGAAGCTGACCGCGCTGCCGATCGCCGATTCGTCGAAGCTGCGCGTCGGCGATTTCGTGGTCGCGGTCGGCGAGCCGTTCGGGCTCGGCCAGACCGTCACGTCGGGCATCGTCTCGGCGCTGGGCCGCATGGGCCTCGGCGGCTCGGGCGTGCAGAATTTCATCCAGACCGATGCGTCGATCAATCCGGGCAATTCGGGCGGTCCGCTCGTGAACCTGCGCGGCGAGCTGGTCGGCATCAACTCGATGATCTTTTCGCCGTCGGGCGGCAACGTCGGCATCGGCTTTGCGATTCCGTCGAACCTCGCGCTCGATGTGATGCGCCAGCTCATCCAGTTCGGCGAGGTCAAGCGCGGCGCGCTCGGCGTCGATACGCAGGACGTCACGCCGGAGCTCTCGCACATGCTCGGTCTCGGCGACATCACGCACGGCGCGGTCGTCACGCGCGTGCGCGCGCACTCGCCGGCGGAAGCGGCCGGTCTCAAGGCCGGCGACGTGATCGTTTCGCTCGACGGCAAGCCTGTTTCGAGCGATGAGGAGCTGCACAACCTCGAAGGCCTCGGCGCGGCGGGCGCTGCGGTGAAGGTCGGCGTCCTGCGTGAGGGCAAGCCGCTGACGGTCAGCGCGGTCCTCAAGGTGCAGGAGCTGCGTATCGCGAAAGGCGATGCGCTCGATCAACGCCTCGCCGGAGCGATGTTCGCGGATTCGGGCGAGAGCCTGCGTCGGCGCGGCATCACCGGCGTCACCGTCACGCGCATCACCGAAGCGAGCCATGCCTACGCGAGCGGGCTGCGCAGCGGCGACGTGATCGTCGCGGTCAACCAGCGCGACATCGACAACGCCACGGATTTCGAGCGCACCCTGGCGGCCAAGCCGCGGCAGCTCGTGTTCACGGTCGTGCGCGGCGACAACGCGTTCTTCCTGCGCGTGCAGTAACGCATGGCAACGGGATGCGGCGGTGGACGAGTCCGCGCGATCCCGCGCGGCCGCGTGCCCTGCGTCTCACATTGAAATCCCACGCGTGCTAAGGTTGCCGGCGATTTCAGACCACCGATTTTCGATCATGTTCCGACCGCTCGTCCTCGCCGTTCAGCTGCTCGTTCCGATTCTGCTTGTCTGTACCGCGTCCGGCGCCTGCGCCGCCGAAGACGAGCTGCTCTGGCGCGGCGACCACGCGACCGGCCGCACCATCATGGAAGAGCTGTCCAAGGAATACGCGAAGGAGAAGAAAGGCCGGATCACGCTGCAGCCGTTCTCGACCGTTTCGGGCCTCGACGCGGTGGCGCAGGGCACCGCCGACATCGCCGGCAGCGCGCGCGGCAAGTACGCCAAGCGGCCCGAGGAAGCCAACATCAACTTCGTGCCGGTCGCGCTCGACGCCGCGGTCATGATCGCGTATCCGAAGAACCCGGTGCAGAGCCTGACGCTGCGCCAGCTCTACGACATCTATTACGGCCGCATCACGAACTGGAAGGATCTCGGCGGCGAGCCCAAGGACATCAACCTGTACGGCATCGCGGCGCCGCTCGATGGCATCGAATTCAGCGTGCGCGACCTGGTCTATCACAACGGCGACCAGCGCGTCGCGATTCCGCGCCTTTACCTCAATACGACCAAGCTCGAGGAAGGCGTCGCGATCGATCCCGCCGGCCTCGGTCTGTCGACGCTTGCGAGCATCCGGGGCAACAACGGCGTCAAGCCGCTCGCGATCGAAGGCATCGGCGCTTCGACGGCGACGATCGCAGACGGGAGCTATCCGCTCTACATCACGCTCTATCTCGCCGAGCGCGTCGACTCGCCCAAGCAGGCCGCGATCGATCGCTTCATCGAGTTCCTCGGCTCGCCGACCGCGAAGGACATCCTGCGCCGGCACGGTCTCGTGCCCTATGGCGATGCGACCGATGCGATCGCGCGCGGTGCCGCGCGCACCGCGTTCATCGACGCACACCTCGGTCAGGTGCCCACCAGCGCGGTCGCCACGGCAGCGCCGGCCGCCACGCCGACGCCGGTGTCGGCTCCGCGCGCGACGCTGGAATCGAAGACGCGCGTCGCGCCGACCGCGGAAACGACGGAGCAGGCGCGGGCAAATCTCGCGCGCAGCGAAGCCGCTGCCACCGAGAAGAAAGAGGCCGCGAACGCCGCCGCCGCACGGGCCGCTTCCGCCGAAAAGAAAGAGACCGAGAGCGCGAGCGCTGCGCAGCCCGTTGCCGCGGAGAAGCCCGTTGCCGTGGAGAAGAAAGAGGCTGCGAATGCGAGCGCCGTGCCGCCCGTCGCTACGGAGAAGAAAGCCGTGGCCGAAACGGCCGCAAAGACCGACAAACCGGTAGCCAAGAAGAAGGCCACCGTCGCCAAGGCCGACCGGCCGGCCAAGGAAGCGCCGAAAAAGGAAGCACCGAAGCCGGTGACTTTCGGGAATGTTGACGCTGCTGCGACGACTGCGGCCAAACCCGCTTCGTTCGGCGACGTCGACGCCGGCGCGAAGAGTGCGACCGATCCCCAGAAGAACCCGCAGTAGCCCGAGGCGCCGTGCGCATCCTGGCGATCTCGTTCGACCTCGACGATACGCTGTGGCCGATCGATCCGGTAATCCTCAACGCCGAGCGTGCGCTCGACGACTGGCTGCGCGCCGAGCATCCGGCCGTCGCGACCGCGTGGCCGATTCCGGCGATGCGCGAGCTGCGCGATGCGATGTCGCGTGAGCGGCCGGATCTCGCGCACGACTTCACCGCGCAGCGCAGGCTGACCCTCGAGCGCGCGTTCGCGGGCTGCGGCGTGGGCCGCGAGCACGTGGATCCCGCTTTCGAGGTCTATTACGCCGCGCGCAACGCGGTCGAATGCTTTCCGGACGTGCTGCCCGCGCTCGCCGCGCTGTCCGCGCGCCTTCCGCTGGTCAGCATTTCCAACGGCAACGCGGATCTCGAACGCATCGGACTCAAGCGTCATTTTCGCGACTGCATCACCTCGCGCGACGTCGGCCACGCCAAACCGCACGCGCGGATCTTCGAATCCGCGTGCGAGCGGCTCGGCATCGCAGCCGCGCACGTGCTGCACGTCGGCGACGATCCGCTGCTCGACATCGCCGGCGCACGCGACGCCGGCCTGCGCACGGCATGGCTGAACCGGGGCGGCGCGGCGTGGTCCAACGGAGCGCCGCCGGATCTCGTGGTCCGCGACCTGAACGAGCTGACGGCCTGGGTTCTCGCCCGCGCGGCCTGACCTCGGGCGAAGTCGCCGCAAACACCCTGGCGAAATCGCGTCGCGTCGCCTGCGTGCGGTTCGCGACCGGCAAATCGCGCGACGCGCCCCGCTCGCCCGCAAACCGTGGCAGGATGCGCGACTTTGCCGGCACCAACTCGGGAGACGGGTAGATGCACGCATGGATCGATGCCGCTGAGGCGAAGTCCGCGATCCCGCTGCTCGCCGTGGACAAGGACAACCTCGACGCGGTCTGCGCGCTGTTCGGTCCGGAAACGCGCCGCTGGTGCGCGGCCAACGGCTTCGCCGGCGAAGCGGGTCGCTTCGTGCTCGTGCCGGACAGCGACGGCACGCCCGCCGCCGTGCTCGCGGGTTGCGACCGTCGCGATGCACTGTTCGCCCTCGCCTCGCTGCCGCTGCGCCTGCCCGAAGGCGACTACGTCGTCGATGCGCGCGGCCTTGCGCTCGATCCCGCCGATGTCGCGCTCGGCTGGGCACTCGGCAGCTACCAGTTCGACCGCTATCGCAAGGCGACTCGCAAGCCGGCGCGCCTCGCCGTCGAGAAATCCGTTGCGAGCGCGACGCTGCCGATGGTCGAGGCGATCTTTCGCGTGCGCACGCTCGTCAACACGCCGACCGAAGACATGGGTCCCGCGGAGCTCACTGGGGAAGTGCGCGCGCTCGCCGAGCGTCATGGCGCGAGCTGTCAGGAATGGGTCGGCGACAACCTTCTCGTCGCGAACTTCCCGACGATTCATGCGGTCGGCCGCGCCAGCCACCGCGCGCCGCGCCTCGTCGAGCTCACGCACGGGCCAGCCGACGCACCGCATCTCGTGCTGATCGGAAAAGGCGTCTGCTTCGACACCGGCGGCCTCGACATCAAGCCCGCCGATGGCATGCGCTGGATGAAGAAGGACATGGGCGGCGCCGCGCACGCGATCGCGCTCGCCGAGCTCGTGCTGGAAGCGCGACTGCGCGTGCGCCTGACCCTGCTCGTACCCGCCGTGGAAAATTCGATTGCGGGCAATGCCTATCGCCCCGGCGAAGTGATCCGGACACGCGGCGGGCTCACCGTCGAGGTCGACAACACCGACGCGGAAGGCCGACTCGTGCTCTGCGATGCGCTCGCCTATGCCGCCGAGCAGAAGCCCGACCTCATCCTCGACTTCGCGACGCTGACCGGCGCCGCGCGCGTCGCGCTCGGCCCCGAAGTGCCGGCCCTGTTCGCGAACCGCGACGACATCGCCGATGCGCTGCTCGCTGCCGCAAGCGAAACGCGCGATCCGCTCTGGCGGCTGCCGCTCTGGCGACCGTATCTCGCAATGCTCGATTCGAGCGTCGCCGACCTCGCCAACGCCGGCGCGTCACGCCACGCCGGCGCGATCACGGCGGCGCTGTATCTCGAGCGCTTCGTGCCGGAGACGCAGGCGTGGTGCCATCTCGACGTATATTCGTGGAACGACGGCGAGAGGCCGGGAAGGCCGCGCGGCGGCGAGGCGCAGGCGTTGCGCGCGTATTTTGCGATGCTGCGCAAGCGCTACGGTTAGTTCTGCCGCGGTTTGCTGCACGGCTCCCAACGAGCACGCTTCTTGGACGTTCTTATTTGTTCCCCTCGAAGTCTCCCCATCGGATCGCCTCGTCCATCAGCGCGTTGTAATAGTCGGACGCGGCTTGCGCCGCAAAATCCTTGGTTTGAACATCGGTCACTGCGTTTTCATACTCGCTC
>DAISJF010000119.1:0-6363 GCA_036821625.1 Rhodanobacteraceae bacterium | reverse complement strand
CTCCTCGCGTGGACCGGCTCGCGCCTCGCGGGCGCACCGCACGTGCAGGACACGGCGCGCTACTACCAGCATCTCTCGCGCTTCTCGGCGGCGTACTCGATCACGTCGGACATCGCGATGGGCACGCTCGGCGGCTCGCTGAAGCGGCGCGAGAAGCTTTCGGGCCGGCTCGCAGACGGTCTTGCGTATCTCTATCTCGCCAGCGCGGCGCTGAAGCGCTATCACGACGAGCCGAAGACCGCGTCGAACTTCGCGCTCGTGCGCTGGAGCGTCGAGCTTTGCCTGTACCGCGTGCAGGAAGCGCTCGTCGGCGTGCTCGACAACCTGCCGGTGCGCTGGATCGCGTTCCTGATGAAGCTCGCGATCTTTCCGCTCGGCGCGCGGTTCCGGCTGCCGTCCGACCGGCTCGGCGCCGAAGTCGCGCGCGCGATCCTCGAAGACCGCGAAGCGCGGCAGACTCTGACCGGCGACGTGTTCGTGCCGCCGCCGGGCGAGCCGGGCCTCGGCGCGCTCGAAGCGGCGCTCGACAAAGCCGTGCGCGCGATTCCGGTCGAAACCAAGCTGCGCGACGCGGTTCGCGCCGGCAGGCTCGATCGAGCGCCGGGCTACATGCTGGATGACCTCGGTCTTGCCGCCGGCGTCATCTCGAAAGCCGAATACGATCTGCTCAACGACGCGCGGGACGCGCGCGATGAAGTCGTCGCCGTCGACGCGTTTCCGCCTGAGGTGTATAGGAACCTCCATTGAGAAGACGGTAGCCGGGAGCCGGTAACCGGGAGCCGGAAGGCCATCGCCGCAACGCAGTGCTTTCCGGCTACCGGCTACCGGCTACCGTCTCCCGCCTCCCGCCTCCCGCCTCCCGCTCACGACCCCCAAACCCCAACATGCACGCCGACTGGTACTTCGACTTCATCTCCCCCTTCTCCTACCTCCAGCTCGCCAAGCTCGATCGGCTGCGCGCGCGGCTCGACATCCGTCCGATTCCGATCGTGTTCGGCGCGGTGCTGAAGCATCACGGCCAGCTCGGCCCGGCGGAAATTCGCGGCAAGCGCGAGTTCACGTATCGGATGGTGCAGTGGACGGCCGAGCGCGAGGGCGTCGCGCTGCGTTTTCCGCCCGCTCATCCGTTCAATCCGATCACCGCGTTGCGGCTCGCGATTGCGGCAGGAACGACCTGGCCAGCGATCACGGCGATCTTCGAACACATCTGGAAGGATGGCCGCGCCGGTGATGACATCGATGCGCTCACCGATGTCGCGCGCGCGATCGGCATCGAAGACGTCGTCACGGCAACGGCCCGCGACGACGTGAAATCCGCACTGCGCGCGAATACCGAGGCCGCGCTGGCGGCCGGCGTGTTCGGCGTGCCGACGCTCGCCGCCGGCGGCGAGCTGTTCTGGGGCCACGACGCGACGTCGATGATCGAGGACTGGCTCGATCGTCCGGATCGGTTCGCGGGATCGGAATATCGCCGCATCGCCGCGCTGCCGCGCGCGATCGAACGCCGTCGCTAGCGGCCGCTAGCCCGTCGAAACGATGCCGTGCGCGCGATCCGGCGTCGGACCCGCGTGCGTCGTGACCTGGTTGCGGCCGCCGGACTTCGAGCGGTAGAGCGCGGCATCGGCGCGCTCGATCAGATCGTCCGGAATCGCGACGTCGGTGTCGATCGCGGCGACGCCGAGGCTGACCGTGAGGCCGATGCGCATGCCGGAAATGAGCATCGGCATCTCCTGCACGCGGCGGCGTATGCGCTCGGCAACGACCTCGGCGTCGGTCGCGCCGGCGCCGGGCAGCAGGATCAGGAACTCCTCGCCGCCGTAACGGCCGAGCGCGTCGCCCTGACGCAGCTCGCCGGCGATCGGCGCGATCACGCTGCGCAGGCACTGATCGCCGGCGCGATGGCCGAAGCTGTCGTTGACGTGCTTGAAATGATCGAGGTCGAGAAACAGCAGCGACAGCGGCTCGCCCGAATGACGCGCCTTGATGAACTCGGCGCGCAGCCGCGCCAGGATCGCGCGGCGATTCAAGACCCCGGTCAGCGGATCGTGCTCGGCGAGCTTGTGCGCGACATCGCGCTCGTAGCGGAACGACAGAGTCTGGCCCGCGAGCACGAACGCGAGCACGAGATTCGCGTACGACAGCGCCGCCGGCAGACCGAATTCGAGCCAGAGCGGCAGCGGCCACTGCATGCGCAGCTGCAGGACGCGCAGGATCGTCAGCAGCAGCGCCGGAATCCACGCGCCGAGGAACAGGCCGCCGCGCCGGCCGCCGTGCTGCCACGCCAGCACCGCGCCGGTGATCAGCACCGGAATCGTCGCCAGCAACAGGACCGACAGCGCATCCTCGACCCACCAGCCGCGCGAGATCCATGGCACGATCGCCGAGACTGCGAGCGCGAGGAACAGTCCGATCGACACGCGCAACACGCGATCGATGCGCGGCGCCCAGCGCGTGAGCTCGAGGAACTCGCGCGAGAACGCGATGTTGAGCGCAATCGCCAGGCACGCGGCGCACCACGACGGCCGCTGCGCCAGCGGCGCGAGCGCGCGCACGAGCGCGCTGTCATAGGCGACGCCGAACGCGAACAGCTCGTAGATGACCAGGCACAGCGCGTAGCCCGCGAAATACGCATACATGCGCTCGCGCAAGGCGAGGAAGAACGCGAACATGACCAGCAGAGTGGCGAGCTGGAACGCCGGGAACAGCACGTCGAGCCGCGCGCGCGCGAGATCGCCGGCGCGATACTCGGACACATCGCGCACTTCGACACGGCGCGGGATCGCGCGCTCGGGCTCCACGTGCACGTAGATCGCCGACGCCGCCGCGAGCGTCTGCGGCAGCACGAACACGAGCGCATGCCGCGTGTATCCGGGATCGCCCTCGTCGCTGTAGATGCTGCGCGGCTCGCGCACGTAGTCCGGCGGCACGTAGATCTGCACGTGCAGGCCGACCGGGTCGAACAGCGCGAGCGCCGGCGGACGCGGACCGTCCCAGTCGGCGGAGAGATGGATCCGATACCAGACGCCGTGCTCGCGCGACGGGATCACCGCCGCGTAGGTTTGTGGCTTGAAGTCCGCATCGTAGGCGCCGGTGACGACGCGTTCGGGTCCGGGCTCGCCGGCTTTTTCGTCGAGCTCCTCGACGATGAGCGGCATCGCGGCCGCAAGCGCCGGCCGCGCCGCGAAAGCCGCGAGCGCCGTTTCCAGCAGTAATCCGAGGATGATTGCTGAACGCACGTACCCGGCCCCTTCGGGCATGGTAGCGCGGCTTCAGCCGGATGTGAGCGCCGGCGGCCCTTACACGTGCCGAGTTCAGCCCCCGGAACGCAGGACGCCGGCTGCGGCGCGTATGGCGCGGTCGACCATCGACGCGTCGACGTCGAGATGGGTCACCGCGCGCACGCGCGTTGAGCCCATTTCGGTCATGCGCACGCCCTCCGCAAGCAGCGCCGCCGTGAACGCCGCGGCGCTGCGACCGACGACGTCGAAATAGACCAGATTCGTCTCGACCTCGGCCGGATCGATCACGATGCCGTCGAGCCCGGCCAGACCTGCCGCGAGCCGGCGCGCGTTGGCGTGGTCCTCGGCCAGACGTTCGACCTGGTGATCGAGCGCGTATTCGCAGCCGGCGGCGATGACTCCGCTCTGCCGCATGGCGCCGCCCCAGCGCAGCTTGAGCCGGAACGCCTCGGTGCAGAACGCCTGGGATCCGGCCAGCACGGCGCCGCCGGGCGCGCCGAGCCCCTTGCTGAAATCGATCCATACCGAATCAAACGGCCGCGCGTAGGCCGCAGCGTCGATGCCGCTCGCGACGCAGGCGTTCATCAGACGCGCGCCGTCCATGTGCCGCGAAAGACCGGCGCTGCGCGCGACGTCGGCCACGGCTTCGAGCGTCGCCAGCGGCCAGACCGCGCCGCCGCCGAGATTCGACGTCTGCTCGACGGCGACGAGCCGCTGGCGCGGCGCATACGGCCGATCGGGTCGGAGTGCGCTCCGCAGTTGCTCAGCGGAGAAGATGCCGCGCCGACCCGGCAGCGGCTGGATCATCACGCCGGCGAGCGCTGCCGGTCCGCCGCCTTCGAAACCGATGATGTGCGAGGTCGCATCGCAGATCACTTCCTCGCCGGGCCGGCAGTGCACGGCGAGAGCGATCTCGTTCGCCATCGTGCCCGATGGCAGGAATACCGCTTCTTCCTTGCCGAGCAGCTCGGCGCAGCGCGCGTTGAGACGGTTGACGGTCGGATCTTCGTTCGCGCGCTCGTCGCCGACCTCCGCGGCGGCCATGGCGGCGCGCATGCCGGCGGTTGGACGCGTCTTCGTGTCGCTGGCGAAATCGATGAGCTGGGTCACGGCGCGCCGTTTCTCGACTGCGGGATTCGCAATCGTATCCGCTTCGCGCGGCCGTTCCCCTCTCCCGCCTGCGGGAGAGGGCCGGGGTGAGGGTTCTTTTGGCGAAGCGCTTCACTCCGCTCGCCCTCACCCTACCCCCTCCCGCGAGCGGGAGAGGGAAAAGCTAAGAGCTACTTGAGATGCGCGTCGATCAGCGCACGCGCGGCTTTCGGAATCGCGGTGACGGGCCCGGTGTTGCCCGGAAACGTGAGCCGCGAGTAGTAGCTGCCTTCGATCAGCAGCATCAGCGCATCGCCGAGCACTTCGGGCTCCTTCGCCCCCATCTCGCGCGCGAGCTTGCGCAGGCGCCGGCGAATTTCGGTCTTGTACTTGTGCACGATGTCGCCGAGCCGCTGGTTGTCCTCGGGAATCTCGACGCAGGCATTGCCGAGCGCGCAGCCGCGGCTCGTCTTGCAGCCCGAGGCTTCCTTCCTCTTGTGACGCGCGAGATCGACGACCGACTCGATCAGCGCCTCGACCTGCCGGCGCGGATTGCCGGCATACGGCGCAACGACTTCGTCCCACCATTTCCAGTACTCGCCTTCCTGGTCGGCGAGGTATTCGGCGACGAGGTCGTCCTTGGACGGGAAGCTGCGGTAGAAGCTCATCTTGTTCGTGCCGGCCTCGCTCGCGATCGCGTCGACGCCGACCGCGCGGATGCCGTGCCGGTAGAACAGCTCGCAGGCCGTCTCGAGGATGCGGTCGCGCACGCGCGGCCGATCCGCCGTGGCCGGCTCCGTACGGGAAATCTTCGCGGCTTCGGACGACACCGCCCTGGCGCTCATTTCAGGACTCCTGCCTGCCGTTCGTCGGCTGGCCCTTGAAAACGTTTGCTGTTGACATAGGTGTGACCGGTAAGTAACCTGTTACCGATCGGTAACGTTTAGACAGCTTCGCGGGGTCCGGGTTCCAAGTCAAGACGCCGCGCAGCAAGAAAACAGTCAGATGGGGCCGCCGGCGCGAAATGTCACGTCGGAAGGCTCCGCGACACAAGGAGTCGACCATGCCTACCCTGAACCTTTCGCGTGCCGGAACCGCCCTGCTTGCCGCCGCGATGGCGCTCGCGCTCGCCGCCTGCGCGCGCTCGCAGGCGTCAGGACCCAAGACGGCGCCGCCGGCGCCCGAGGTCACCGTCGCGAGCGTGATCGCGAAACCGCTGCGCGACTTCGAGGAGTTCACTGGGCGTCTCGAGGCGGTCGACAGCGTCGAGATCCGCCCGCGCGTCAGCGGCTTCATCGATTCGGTGCAATTCACCGAGGGCACCCGGGTCAGGAAAGGCCAGCTCCTGTTCCGCATCGATCCGCGCCCGTTCCAGGCCGAAGTGAATCGGCTGACCGCGGAGCTGCGCCGCGCACGCTCGCAGTCGGCGCTCGCCGCGTCGAACCACGACCGCGGCAAGCGGCTCGTCGCGCAGCACATGATCTCGCAGCAGGACTTCGACCAGCTCGCGACGGCAGCCAGCACGGCGACCGACGACATCGGCGCGGCCGCAGCGGCGCTCGAGACCGCGCGGCTCAACCTCGAGTTCACCGAAGTGCGCTCGCCGATCGACGGACGCATCTCGCGCGCGCTGATCACGGCCGGCAACCTCGTTTCGAACACGAGCGTGCTGACGACGGTCGTCTCGGACGATCCGGTCTACGCGTATTTTGATGCCGACGAGCAGACTTACCTCAAGTTCGCGCCGCGCGGCACCGCGCAAGGCGCACGCGAACAGGATTCGGTCTACATGGGCCTCATCGACGAAGACGGCTATCCGCACGCGGGACGGCTCGACTTCGTCGACAACCAGGTCGATCCGCAGAGCGGCACGATCCGCGGCCGCGCCGTGTTCGACAACAAGGACGGCCGCTTCACGCCGGGCCTGTTCGCGCGCATCAAGCTCGTCGGCGGCGACGCGCGCGACACGATACTGATCGACGAGCGCGCGGTCGGCACCGATCTCGGCAAGAAGTTCGTGCTCGCGTTGAAGGCC
>DAISJF010000118.1:0-6412 GCA_036821625.1 Rhodanobacteraceae bacterium | reverse complement strand
TCCGGATTCGGATTCTGATCGTTGAGATCGGTCGGCGCGAGCATCCATTGCATGCATTCGATGTAGCGCGCCGGCGTGCCGTTGCCGTCGTCCATGTTGCGGCAGCCGATCCACTTCGCGCCGGGCGCCACGCCGATCTGGTGCGTCGCGCCGTCGTCGCCGGCGAACGTGCCGGCCGTGTGCGTGCCGTGGCCGAAGTCGTCGCACGGCGCGGGCGAATCGTTGCCGCACGGATTGCCGACGCTGTCGTGGATCGCGTCGTGCCAGTTGTAGTTGTGATTCGCGGTCGTGCCGTTCCAGCCGCGATAGTGCGGCTTGAGCGCCGGGTGATCCCACTGGTAGCCGGTGTCCTCGCCGCCGATCACGACGCCCTGTCCGTTGTCGCCGGCCGCCCAGACCAGCGGCGCATTGATCTTGGTGACGCCCCAGGTCACGGTGTCGACTTCGTCCGGTGCGCCGCCCACCGCGGTGGGAATCGGCAGATGCGACGGCAGAAGCGGATTGGGTTCGATGCGACTGATGTCGCGCCGCGCGGCGAGCGCCGCGAGATCGCGCGCATCGAGATCGGCCTGGATCACGTTGGCGATCCAGTAGGCGTGATACGGAATCCGCTGCGCATCGAGCCACGCGCGAATGCCGCTCTGCTGCATCTCGGCGCGCGAGCGCAGCGCCTCGACGAGGGCGCGGCGGTGCTGCTTGTAGCTCGCCGTCGTACTCAGCGGCGCGAGCATCGGCGTGCTCTGGTCCGCGAGCACGATCAGCGCCTGCGCGGAGCCCTGCTGGCGCACCGTTGCGGCCAGATCCGGATTGACCTGCGCGCCGATCGCGGAACCGCAGGCGATCGCCAGGGCTGCGAGCGGCAGCCGCGCTAGGATATCGACGTTCGACTTGCTCATTGGATACGGGCTCCTCCGGCCTCGCCGGAATCTGTCGGTTGAGTTGGCCTGCGTCGTTCTTTCGCGATGCGCCTTGCGCGATGCCGCAAATCTCCGTTGGCTCGGCGGCGGTCTCGGCGCAATCCCAGGGCAGGTACGGCGGTCGACCCCATTGTCCGCGATACGGCGTTGCGGGGGAACTGCGCCTGCCGCGGTCGCGCCGTCTCGCTCCGACTGCCCCACCCCCGCCGCCGTAACCGGGAGGCGGAAAACGACTCTAAAGCTCGAACTGCTCGTCGAGGATGCGCTCCTCGAGATTGTGCTCGGGATCGAACAACAGTGTCATGGTCTGCTCGCGCGATTCGCGGATGCGGACTTCGACGACGTCGCGCACTTCGTTCGCGTCGGCCGTCGCGCTGACCGGGCGCTTGTAAGGATCGAGGATATCGATGCGGATCTCGGTGACGGCCGGGATGATCGCGCCGCGCCAGCGCCGCGGCCGGAACGGGCTCAACGGCGTCATCGCCAGAAGCTGCGAGCCGAGCGGCAGGATCGGACCGTGCGCCGAGAAGTTGTAGGCGGTCGAGCCGGCCGGCGTGGCGACGATGATGCCGTCGCACATGAGCTCGTCGAGCTTGGTCGAGCCGTTCAGCGCGATGCGCAGATGCGCGATCTGCTTGGTCTGGCGCAGCAGCGACACCTCGTTGAACGCGAGCGCGGTGACCGTGCTGCCGGTTTCGTTGACGACCTCGGTCGCCAGCGGACGCAGTGGCGTCTCCTGCGCGCGGGCGAGGCGCTCGGGCAAATTATCGTGATGATGGTGATTCATCAGGAACCCGATCGTGCCGACTTTCATCCCGTAGACCGGCAGCTTGCGCGCGATGTGCCGATGCAGCGTGCGCAGCATGAACCCATCGCCGCCGAGCGCGACGATCACATCGGCTTCCTCGATCGGCGCGTCGCCGTAGCGCGATTTCAGCGCGGCGAGCGCGCTCTGCGCTTCCTCGGTCGGTGCGGCGACGAATGCGATGCGGCGTGTGTCCACGTTGTTCCTCGGCCGACTCGGCGCGAAGCTTAGCAGGGACGCGGGTCATGTCCGTCATCCCGGCGAAAGCCGGGATCCATTTTGCTCTTCCGGCGCAAGAGCAAGATCAAGATGGGTCCCGGCTTTCGCCGGGACGACGGCGAGAAGACGTCAGCGCTTTTTCTTGCGCGTCTCGCCGCCGGGATCATGCTCGTACAACTTCGCCGGATCGCCGAACACGGCGCCGAGCACGCGCTCGGGCCAGACCTCGAAGTAGGTCAGCAAAAAGGCCATCAGAGGCACCATCACGAACGCGAGCCCGTGCGAGGCCATCATGAACATCGCCACCGCGCGCAGCACGAGCAGATACATGTCCCAGCGCGCACGCTGCTTGAGCTCGGGCTCGGGCATCGCGTCGTAGCCGACGTGGAACGCCTTCCAGAAGTGCGTGACGATGATGATCGACATGCTCGCCCACAGCGAATGCGAGGTCATGATCTGCTGGCGCAGCTCGTCACCGAGCAGGAGATCGTGCAGCGGGATCAGCACGATCCAGTACGGCAGGCCGAGGATGCCGACCAGGAACAGCCAGGTCACGATGCCGAGCAGGACCAGCGTGACCGGTCCCGCCGTCTTGCCGTAACTCTCGCGCGCTGCGCGCGGCATCAGCGCCGCGATGATCGCCGCAACGCCGGTCAGGCCGTCGAACCAGTAGCTGAACACCGCGACCGCGGCGGACCATGCGAAGAAATAGATGCCGACGACGGGAATGAGATTTCGCGCAAGGATCAGCCACGCTTCGCGCCGCGCGGCGAATTCGCGCAAGTGCTGCGAAAGCGGCGGCAGCGGCATCTGCCGCGGCGCGGTCGAGCTCATGATCTCCCCAGTGGCCCGGATCGCGGTGGCGACCGGGCCATCCCGTCGTACCGCTTCAGACCGATTTCGCGCCCGCCTGCACCAGCTGCGCGAGACGGCGCAGCGCGACCGACGCGATCGGATAGTCGACCGGCTGCGTGCGGATTTCCGCGAGCATGCCGAGCGTGAACTTGAGCGCCGGATCATCGCGCTCGAGCCAGGTCGCGACCCGATTCGGCGCGCCCGGCGGCGCGCTCGCGAGGATCTGCGTGACCAGCGCGCGGTGCTGAGCCGCGAGCTCGTCGCGCAGCGAGCCGCGCGCCTGCGCGTGCCAGCGGCTTTCGACCGGCAGGTTCTCGATCTGCCGGCGCAGCGAATCGATCTCGAGGGCCTGGCCGAGCTCGAAGAAGATCGACGCGACGCGGTCGACCGCGCGTCCGCTCTCGCGCGCGACCTCGACGATGTCGAGCGCGGCGCCGAGCACCGGCACGATGGCAAGGCGCCCGGCGATCGACTCGGGCATGTCCATGCCCTGCCACTTCTCGACGTCGACGTCGTAGTCGGCGCGGCCGGTCGGCGTCAGCACGCGCGGCAGCGCCGAGCGGAGCTCGGTCACGCCCGGTGCGTAGCGCTCGACGATGCTGGCGATATCGAGCGCGCCTCCGCGGTGATTGAGCAGCCAGCGCGTCAGGTTGCGCAGGAGATCCCAGATCTTGAGCAGCGCGTCGACCTGCACGGCTTCGGCGACCTTGCCGTCGAGCGCCTCGATCTCGGCCCACAGCGAGCGCGCATCGATGATCTCGCGCACGGCCGTGTACGCCTTCGCGATCGCGGCCGGCGGCTGGCCGGTGTCTTCCTGCATGCGCAGCGTGAACGTCGCGCCCATGCGGTTGATCATCGAGTTGGTGACGGCCGTCGCGATGATCTCGCGCTTCAGCCGATGACGCTGCATGTGCGCGGCGTACTTCTGCTGCAGCGGCACCGGGAAATAGCGCGCGAGCTCCTTCGAGAGATACGGATCTTCAGGCACGTCCGAATCGAGGAGCTGCTGATAGAGCCGGATCTTCGCGTACGAGAGCAGGATCGAAAGCTCGGGCCGGGTCAACCCCTGGTGCCGCGACTTGCGATCTTCGAGCTCGGCGTCCGAAGGCAGCGATTCGATCTGGCGATCGAGCAGCCCTTCGCCTTCGAGCACGCGGATGAAATGCGCCTTCGAGCCGAGCCGGTGCACGGACAGATGCTCCATGACCGTGATCGCCTGGTTCTGGCGGTAGTTGTCGGACAGCACGAGCCGCGCGACCTCGTCGGTCATCGCCGCAAGCAGCGTATTGCGCTGCTCGATCGTGAGCTCGCCGCGCTGCACCGCGTCGTTGAGCAGGATCTTGATGTTGACTTCGTGATCCGAGGTGTCGACGCCGGCCGAGTTGTCGATGAAGTCGGTGTTGAGCAGCACGCCGTGCTGCGCGGCCTCGATGCGCCCTTTCTGCGTGAGGCCGAGATTGCCGCCCTCGCCGACGACCTTGCAGCGCAGCTCGATGCCGTTCACGCGCAGCGCGTTGTTGGCGCGATCGCCGACGTCCGCGTTCGATTCGTTGGTCGCCTTGACATAGGTGCCGATGCCGCCGTTCCAGAGCAGGTCGACCGGCGCCTTGAGGATCGCGTTCAGCAGCTGGGTCGGCGTCATCGACGTCGTCGACGCGTCGATGCCGAGCGCGCGGCAGGCTTCGGGCGATACCGGAATCGACTTCGCGGCGCGCGCGAACACGCCGCCGCCCTTCGAAATCAGCTTCACATCGTAGTCCGCCCACGACGAACGCGGCAGCGCGAACATGCGCTCGCGTTCCTTGAACGAAGCCGCGGTGTCCGGGTCCGGATCGATGAAGATGTGACGATGATCGAACGCGGCGAGCAGACGGATGTGCTCGGACAGCAGCATGCCGTTGCCGAACACGTCGCCGGACATGTCGCCGATGCCGACGCAGGTGAAATCCTGCGTCTGGCTGTCGCGCCCGAGCGCGCGGAAGTGACGTTTGACCGACTCCCAGGCGCCCTTCGCGGTGATGCCCATCTTCTTGTGGTCGTAGCCCGCCGAGCCGCCCGACGCAAACGCGTCGCCGAGCCAGAAACCGTGCTCGGCGCTGACCGCATTGGCGATATCGGAGAACGTGGCCGTGCCCTTGTCGGCCGCGACGACGAGATACGGATCGTCGCCGTCGTGCCGCACGACCGCATCCGGATGCGCGATGTTGCCTTCGACCAGGTTGTCGGTGATGTCGAGCAGGCCGTTGATGAACATGCGGTAGCACGCGACGCCCTCGGCGAGCACCGCGTCGCGTTCGCCGGAAGCGGGTGGCCGCTTGACGAAGAATCCGCCCTTCGAGCCGACCGGCACGATCACGGTGTTCTTGACCATCTGCGCCTTGACCAGGCCGAGCACTTCGGTGCGGAAGTCCTCGCGGCGATCCGACCAGCGCAGGCCGCCGCGCGCGACCGGGCCGAAGCGCAGATGCACGCCTTCGACGCGCGCTCCGTAGACGAAGATCTCGCGATACGGCTTCGGTCTGGGCAGATCCGGCACCTTCGCCGAATCGAACTTGAAGCTGACGTAGTCGTGCGGCGCGCCATTGCCCGTGCGGCTGTTGTCCAGCTGGAAATAGTTCGTGCGCAGCGTCGCGCCGATCACGCCGAGATACGCGCGCAGGATGCGATCGTCGTCCAGGCTCGCCACCTGATCGAGCAGAACCTTGATCGCGGCGATGATCGCGACGATCTGCCGGGCTCTCGGTTCGCTTCGCACGGCGACGACATCCTCGACCAGTCTCGGATGCGCCTTCAGCACATCGGCGGAGACCAGCGCCTCGAGCTCCTTGGTCAGGCGTTTCTTCGCGGAATCGATCGCGGCCTTCGCCACGCTTTCGCGATGCGGATCGAAGCCTGCCTCGAACAGCTCGACCAGGAGCCCGGCGATCGCCGGATACCGGTTGAGCGTGTCCTCCATGTAGCTCTGCGAGAACGGCACGCCGACCTGCAGCAGATACTTGCAGTAGCCGCGCAGAACGCTGACCTGGCGCCAGTCGAGCTGCGCGCCGAGGATCAGCTTGTTGAACGAATCGTTCTCGGCGACGCCGCGCCAGACCCGCTCGAACGCGGTCTGGAACATCTCGCGCACCTGCTCGATGTCGAACTCGAAGCGCAGCGACGGCTGCACTTCGATGTCCTGGATGTAGAGCTTGCCGCCGTCGGCGTCGATCTCGTACAGATGCTCGGTGAGCACCTTGAGGCCCATGTTCTCGAGCAGCGGAATCACTTCCGACAGCGCGATGGCGGCGCCGAGCCGGAACACCTTGAAGTGCAGCGTATCGGCCTTGCGCCGCGAGCGGTACAGGCTCAGGCGAATGTCTTCCGCATCGCGCAGGCTGGCCGCCATTTCGACGTCGGCGGCGGCGATGTGCGGCGTGACTTCCTCGATGTAACCGGCAGGCAGCGCGCGACCGAAGCGTGCGGCGAGCTTGAGGCCCTTGTCCTCGCCGTGCTTCTGGACCAGCGTGTCGCGCAGCTCGTCATGCCAGTTGCGCACGATCTGCGCGATCTTGCTTTCGAGCTCGGCGACGTCGTAAGTCGCCTTGTCGCCCGGCTTCGGACGCACGACCAGATGCAG
>DAISJF010000117.1:0-6471 GCA_036821625.1 Rhodanobacteraceae bacterium | reverse complement strand
AGCTCCAGGCCTACGGCGTCGAGCGCATCTACCACCCGAACGACGGCATGCATCTGGGTCTCGTCGCGATGATCGAGGACGTCGTGCGCCGCGCACAGGAACATCGGCAGCCGGCCGCGCGCCCGGCGCAGGTTTCGCTGGACGATGAAATCTCGATCGGCGAGATGCTGTCGGTGCTCGAGGACGGCGCGCTCGACGAATCCGAGCTCGCGCGCTTGCGCAAGGAATGGCAGCTCGCGGGCGGGAAGACGCCGGTCATCGGCATCACCGGCACCGGCGGCGCGGGCAAGTCGAGCGTCGTCGACGAGCTGCTGTTGCGTTTTCTCCACGCGTTTCCGCAGATGCGCATTGCCGTGCTCGCGGTCGACCCGACGCGACGCCGTTCCGGCGGCGCGCTGCTCGGCGACCGCATTCGCATGAACTCGCTGCGCTCGAAGCGCGTGTTCATGCGCTCGATGGCGACGCGGCGCCAGCACGCGGCGACGAACGTCGTGCTGAAGGACTGCATCGCGTGCCTGAAGGGCCTCGGCTACGACCTCGTCATCGTCGAGACGGCGGGCATCGGCCAGTCCGACTCGGAGATCGTCGATCTCGTCGATTTTCCGATGTACGTGATGACCAGCGACTACGGCGCGGCAAGCCAGCTCGAGAAGATCGACATGCTCGATTTCGCCGAGCTCGTCGTGCTCAACAAGTTCGACAAGCGCGGCGCCGAGGATGCGCTGCGCGACGTGCGCAAGCAGTGGAAGCGCAATCGCACCGCGTTCAAGCTCAAGGACGAGGAGGTTCCGGTCTACCAGACGATCGCGAGCCAGTTCAACGATCCCGGCGTGACGTGGATGTTCGCGAACCTGTGCCGGCTGCTGCGCGCCAAGCTGCATCTGCCGGCCGAGAAGTGGACGCCGGAAGTCGATACATCGCTGAAGGAGCCGCGCGCGACCGTGCTGATCCCGGGCAGCCGCGTGCGCTATCTCGCCGAGATCGCCGAGCAGGGGCGCGCGATCAACTCGGACATCGGGAAGCAGTCCGAAGCCGCCGATCGCGCGCAGGCGATGTGGCAGGCATTGCACGAGGTCGAAGACGCGAAGCTGCCGAAGGCGCTCGATCTCTACGATCCGGCCGACCTCTTGAAGGACGACGGCGTCGATCGCAGCGTGCTCGTGCTGCGGCAGCGTTATCAGGACGCGCTGAAATCGCTGACGACCGAGTCGATCGCACTGCTGCGCGAATGGCCGCAGCGACTGAAATCAATCACCGACGAGCACTACGTCTACGAAGTGCGCGGCAAGCGGGTCGAAGGCAACAACTACGTCGAATCGCTCTCGCACCAGAAGGTGCCGAAGATCGCGGCGCCGACGTACAAGAGCTGGGGCGAGCTGCTGACGTTCCTCGGCAAGGAGAATCTGCCCGGAGGATATCCGTACACGGGCGGCGTCTATCCGTATCGCCGCACCGGCGAGGATCCGACGCGCATGTTCGCGGGCGAGGGCACGCCCGAGCGCACGAACCGGCGCTTCCACTACCTGTCGATCGGCCAGAAGGCGGCGCGTCTGTCGACCGCGTTCGATTCGGTGACGTTATACGGCGAAGACCCGGCCGAGCGGCCGGACATCTACGGCAAGATCGGCAATTCCGGCGTCAGCATCGCGACGCTGGACGACATGAAGAAGCTCTACTCGGGCTTCGATCTCTCGGCGCCGACGACGTCCGTGTCGATGACGATCAACGGGCCTGCGCCGATCATCCTGTCGATGTTCATGAACACGGCGGTCGATCAGGCCGTCGAGAAGTATCTGCGCGCCGACCAGTCGCGCTGGGACGCGGCGCACGCGAAGATCGAAAAGCTGTTCGAAGGCCGCGAACGGCCGCGCTATGCCGGAATGCTTCCGGAGGGCAACGATGGTCTCGGGCTGGGTCTGCTCGGCGTGACCGGCGATCAGATCCTCGATGCGGAAACCTACGCGAAGGTGCGCGCCGAAACCATGGGTGCCGTGCGCGGCACCGTGCAGGCCGACATCCTCAAGGAGGACCAGGCGCAGAACACCTGCATCTTCTCGACCGAGTTCGCGCTCAGGATGATGGGCGACATCCAGCAGTTCTTCGTCGAGAACAAGGTCCGCAATTTCTACTCGGTGTCGATCTCGGGCTACCACATCGCCGAGGCCGGCGCGAATCCGATCTCGCAGCTCGCGTTCACGCTGTCGAACGGCTTCACGATCGTCGAGTACTACCTCGCGCGCGGCATGAAGATCGACGACTTCGCGCCGAACCTGTCGTTCTTCTTCTCGAACGGCATGGATCCCGAATACAGCGTGATCGGCCGCGTCGCGCGACGCATCTGGGCGCGCGCGATGCGCGAGCGCTACGGCGCGAGCCCGCGCTCGCAGATGATGAAGTACCACGTGCAGACCTCGGGCCGCTCGCTGCACGCGCAGGAAATCCAGTTCAACGACATCCGCACCACGCTGCAGGCGCTGTACGCACTGTTCGACAACTGCAACAGCCTGCACACCAACGCCTACGACGAAGCGATCACCACGCCGACCGAAGAATCCGTGCGCCGCGCCGTCGCCATCCAGCTCATCATCAACCGCGAGCTCGGCCTCAACTTCTGCGAAAACCCGTGGCAGGGCAGCTTCATCATCGACAAGCTGACCGACATCGTCGAGGAAGCCGTCTACCGGGAATTCGAATCGATCAGCGAGCGCGGCGGCGTGCTCGGCGCGATGGACACGATGTACCAGCGCGGCAAGATCCAGGAAGAATCGCTCTACTACGAGCAGAAGAAGCACGACGGCAGCCTGCCGCTGATCGGCGTCAATACGTTCCTGCCCAGGGAACATGCCGGCGACATCACCACGAAGATCGAGCTGATCCGTTCCACGCCCGAGGAAAAGCGCCAGCAGATCGCCAACGTGCAGGCTTACCAGAAAGCGCGCAACGGCTACGCGAAGGACGGACTGCGCCCGCTGCAGAACACTGCGCGCGAACGTCGCAACGTGTTCGCATCGCTGATGGACGCGGTGAAGACGCACAGCCTCGGCCAGATCAGCCACGCGCTGTACGAGGTCGGCGGCGAATACCGGCGCAACATGTAGGGATGCGATGAAATATCTGCTGCTGGTCTACAACGACGACACGCTGCTCGATGAGCTCCCGGTGGGCGAAGCCGACTCGATGATGCGCGGCTGCTTCGAGCACGCCGACGCGTTGCGCGACAAGGGTCACCTGATCGACTCGCAGCAGCTCGAAGCGCCCGCGACGGCAAAGACCGTGCGCGTGCGCGGCGGGCGGTTGAGCGTCGTCGACGGTCCGTTCGCCGAAACCAAGGAAATGCTCGGGGGATTCAACCTGATCGAGGCGGACAGCTTCGACGAGGCCGTGCGCATCGCCGCAGAGCTGCCCTGGACGCGCACCGGCTGCGTCGAGATCCGTCCGGTGCGCGATATCTCGGAAGTGCGCCGTCGCGTCGGTGCGGCATGACTTCCTGCGGCTAGTCCGCAAGAAATTTCGGGACGCCGAGGTCGAGCCCCTTGCCCGGCAGCGCCATCATCGTCGACGTGCCGTGCGCGACGAGCTCGTCATCTTCGTCGTACACGCCTGCGATCGTGTAGCTGATCTGTTTTCCGGCGCGAAGACAACGGCCTTCGGCGCGCAGACGTCCGCGCATGACCGCCTTGAGGTAATTGAGCTTGAGGTCCACGTTGACCAGCCCCGCATCCTCGGGCAGACGCATGAATGCGGCCCAGAACGTGGCCGTGTCGATCAGCGTGGCCAGCACGCCGCCGTGGACGATGCCGAACGGTTGCATGTGGCTCTCGCGCAACGTGAGCTCGATACGGCAGCTGTCGAAATCGAGCGCACCGAACTTCATGCCGATCAGCGCGGGGTAGGGCGCGGACTCGACGATCTTCTGCATGGCATTGAGATAGGCGGGATTGGCGCGCACGACGATTGCCCGGCAGCAGGTGACGCACTCAGTTTAGCCTCCCATTCGCGCAAATATGCGGACTTCGCGATCGCGCGCGCGTGGTACAGTTTGTTCGTTGCATGACGAAATGAACGCCGCGGGGTGGCGAAATGCGACGATCGCGCGAGTTTCTGGTGAGCGTGACCCTGCTCACGATGGCGGGGGCGCAACTTGCCTGCCCGATCGTGCTGCACGCGCAGATGGGCGGCGGCATGCCGGCGATGACGATGGGGAATCCGAGCGGCATCGTCGGGCTCAACGAGGAAGAAGCGCGCTTTCTCCCGGGCCTCTACTATTTCCACAAAGGCTGCGACTACTACAAGCGCGGGCAGCCCGACGCGGCAATGCACGCGTGGGAAGTGGCGGCCGGCTGGGCGATGAAGGACGCGCAATACAATCTCGGCATCGCCTATTTCCGCGGCCGCGGGATCGATCCGGATCGCCCGCGGGGGCTCGCCTGGCTGGCGCTCGCGGCCGAGCGCAAGGATGAAGCGTTCGAGACTTCGCTTGCGGCTGCCTGGGACGAAGCAACGCCCGCAGAACAAGCCAGCGCGAACGCGATCTGGCGCGACCTGCGCCGGCACTTCGGTGATGCGTCGGCATTGCCGCGCGCACAGAACCGCTATCGACAGGAAATCGACCAGATCACGGGTTCGCGCGTCGGCATGCCGGGCCACGTGACCGTCTGGACGCGCTCGACCGGACGCGTCGACGGCGAAGCCTTCAAGATCGGAATGCAGCAGCTCGCGGATCGGAATTTCGGCAGGCTGCCGACCGGAACCGTGGACATCGGTCCGCTCGAGCCGGTCATCGACGATGGCGCAAACGGCGGGACGTCGAAGTGAGAGCGCGAACGCTCCGATGCAGATCGCCATCACGCGCGGCGTAAGCCGGACGCTCGGCAATTGCGAGCTGTCGTTCCTCGATCGCAGCCCGATCGACGTCGCGCTGGCGCGGCGGCAGCATCGCACCTACGAGCATGCGCTCGAGGCCGCCGGATGCCGCGTGATCGCGCTGCCGGCCGATGATGATTCGCCCGACGCGGTCTTCGTCGAGGATGTCGCGGTCGTGCTCGACGAGGTCGCGATCTGCACGCGGCCCGGCGCGACATCCCGTCGTGCCGAGGTCGCTTCGGTAGCGAACGCACTGGAAGCCCATCGCGCGCTGCGTACGATCGAAGCGCCGGGCACGCTCGACGGCGGCGACGTGCTGCGCATCGCGCGCACGCTCTACGTCGGGCGATCCGCGCGGACGAATGCGTCCGGCATCGACCAGCTGCGCTCGCTGGTTGCAGGCGAGGCGCTCGGCGGGCAGGGGTATGAGGTGCGACCGGTCCCGGTGCGCGGCTGCCTGCACCTGAAATCGGCCGTGACGCTCGTCAGCGAAGACACCGTCCTGATCAATCCCGCCTGGGTCGATCGTGCGCATTTCAGAGATCTTCGCCAGATCGACGTCGATCCCGCGGAGCCGCACGCCGCGAACGCGCTCAGGGTCGGCGGCGGGGTCATCTATCCCGCGTGCTTTCCACGCACGCTTCGCAGGCTCGCGGACGCCGGCATCGAGATCACTTCGGTGGATGTATCGGAGCTGCTGAAGGCGGAAGGCGCCGTGACCTGCTGCAGCCTCGTATTCGACGCGCGCTCGAACGCCTAGCACATCCTCGTTGCCCGTTCGCGGCGGCGCATCGGTCATGGCGCCGGTTGCTGACTTTACCCAGGGATGCCTCGCTGCGCCTGCGCCGAACCGCTATCCTGCGCGTCCCGTTTCCATCCGACAGGACGTTGTCATGACCCACCCGCTTTATTCCGCCTCCGTGCCGGTGTTCCAGCAGATGCTCGGCGCCCTTGACAGAATTCTCGCCAGGACCGAAAAACACGTCGCGGACCGCAAGATCGAACCCGATGCGCTGTTGCAGGCGCGCCTGTTCCCGGACATGTTCCCGTTCGTGCGCCAGGTGCAGATCGCCTGCGATTTCGGCAAGAGCGTTCCCGCGCGCCTGGCGGCGATCGACGTGCCGTCGTACGAAGATAACGAGCGCACGTTCGCCGATCTGCACGCGCGCGTCGCCAAGACGCTGGCGTTCGCCGGCAGCGTCGATGCCGCGAAGTTCGCCGGCTCCGAGCAGCGCGAAATCGTGCTGCGTCCCGGCACGCCGCGCGAGCGGCGGTTCGCCGGCGGCGAGTCGTACCTTCTGAGCTACGGGCTGCCGCAGTTTTTCTTCCACCTGACGACGGCGTATGCGCTGCTGCGCCACAACGGCGTCGAGCTCGGCAAGAAGGACTATATGGGCGAGACCTGAGTCGATTCTCAGCCACGGTCGTAATCTTGTTGCAGCCATGCGCGTCAAGTCGCCGATGCACTCGCCCGAAGGTGGGCGCGGTGCTCCTCAGGTCTCGCACAATCTTTTCTTTGCGCTGCGGCCCGATGAGCGCGTGCGCGAGCGGATCGCCGACGCCGCGCGGAACCTGAAACGAGAGCATGAACCGGCCGGGCGATGGATC
>DAISJF010000116.1:0-6490 GCA_036821625.1 Rhodanobacteraceae bacterium | reverse complement strand
CGCGCCGCCGGTTTCCTTGCGCCCGAACAGGCGCGCCGGCAACACGCGCGTGTCGTTGAACACGAGCAGATCGCCGGGTTTGAGCAGCTCGACAAGATCCGTGAAGCGACGGTCGTCCAGACGATTCCGCGCGGCGTCGACGACGAGGAGCCGGCTCGCGGAGCGTTCGGGGAGCGGAGCCTGCGCGATCAGCTCGGGCGGCAGATCGTAGTGGAAGTCGGATTTTTTCAAGAGCGGGAATCGGGAATTGGGGTTCGGGATGGTAAGCCCTGAAAAGACGGTAGCCGGAAGCCGGTAGCCGTGAGCCGGAAAAGCGGTGCGCTCTCCGGTTACCGGCTACCGGCTACCGTCTTTCCCTCATCGCCACATCCCGAATCCAACTCCCATCCCCATCACAACCACCCCTTCTGCCTCGCCAACCGAAACGCCTCGATCCGGTTCTGCACACCCAGCTTGCCGATCGCTTCCGACAGATAGTTCCGCACGGTCCCCTGCGAGAGATTGAGCTTCGCCGCGATGTCGCCGGCGGAAAGCCCTTCACCGGCGAAGCGGAGCACCTGCCGCTCGCGATCATTGAGCGGATCGGCTTCGGACCAGGCTTCGACCGCGAGCGCGGGATCGATCGCGCGGCCGCCGCGATGCACCTTGCGCAGCGCTTCGGCGAGCTGCTCGGCCGGCGCGTCCTTGAGCAGATAGCCGCTGACACCGGCATCGAGCGCGCGGCGCAGGAACCCCGCGCGCGCGAACGTGGTGACGATCACGACCTTCGACGGCAGCTCGTGGCGCTGCATCCGCTGCGCGAGCTCGAGGCCGGTGATGCCGGGCATTTCGATGTCGGTGACGAGCAGATCCGGCTTCAGCTGCTGCACCGCGCGCCAGGCCTCTTCGCCGTCGGCGGCGGTGCCGACGACGTCGATGTCGGGCTCAAGCTTGAGCAGCGCGGTCAGCGCGCCGCGCACCATCGCCTGATCTTCGGCCAAGAGGACGCGAATCATGAGTGCGTGGAAAGTAGCAGACGGTGTCCATCGGCGGCAAAGACGCCGAGAAGTGCCGGAAGGCTGCGCCCCTCACCCTCCCCTCTCCCGCAAGCGGGAGCGGGGAATCGACTCAGGCATTGGACGGTTCGTCCTTGCCGCAGATCTGTGCGGCCGCAGCGAGGTCGGCGACAGCGAGCACGACGCGCGCCTCGAGCCGCGTGCCGCGACCGCGCTCGGAGGCGACGATCAGATCGCCGTCGAGGGCTCGCAACCGCTCGCGCATGCCGGTCAATCCGTTGCCCGGCACGATCACGCCGCCGAGGCCGTCGTCCTCGATGACCAGACGCGCCTCTTGCGCGGCCCGCGCGATCGTCACGCGCGCATGCGACGCGCGCGCATGACGCTGGATGTTCGTGATTCCTTCGCGGATCGTCAGCGCGAAGATCGTTTCGACGTCGGGCGGCAGCGCGGTTTCTTCCGCGGTCTCGTATTCGAGCCGGACGCCGCTGGATTCGAGCAGCAGGTGCGCCGAGGCAAGCTCGGCGGCGAGTCCGGCCGCGCGGATGCCGGTGACGGCGCGGCGCACCTGACCGAGCGCATCGCGCGCGACGCGCTCGACGTCGACGATCTCGCGCCGCGCGGCGAGCGGATCGCGGTCGAAAATGCGCGCGGCAAGCTCGGACTTGAGCGTGATCAGCGACAGCGTGTGCCCGAGCAGATCGTGCAGGTCGCGCCCGATCCGCTCGCGCTCGGCGAGCGCGGCGAGGCGGCGGACCTCGTCGTGGCTGAGCTTGAGCTCGGCCTGGCGCAGCCGTTTCTCGCGGTGCGCGGTGTTGGCCGCGCAGACCGCGACGGACACGATCAGCGTGACGCCGACGATGATCGTGATCGCCTGGGTCGACACGCCGAGCAGCACGAGCTCGCCGGTGTAGAGCGCGATGCCGCAGACGATCAGCATCAGCGAAGTACGCAGCGGCAGGCCGCTGAAGGGCAGGAAGATCGCCGCGTAGATGAGATAAGTGTGTGCGCACTTGTTGAACGGCACCAGCGCGAACGCAAGACCGGCGATCGCCGCGAGATGCGCGAGCTGCTTCCAGCCGGTGAGCCAATAGCAGCGGAAATAAACCGGCAGGAAGATCGCGATGCTGACGAACGTCGGACGCAGCCAGTTCGAATTCGGCTCGTCCCAGGTCATGAACAGGAAGCCGAGATACAGGAGGCTCCATACCGGCGACCAGCCGAGATCGTCGAGATGCTGCGGCAGCAGATGCCGCCGCAGGTTTCTCAGCGACGCGGACGGCGACATGCCGCTCGCTGCGCCGCCGACCGAGCTCGATCGATGCGTGGCTTGTTCACGAAACGGAATCATGCGCGGAATCATACGCGGCATCACCGGCCGGCCAGCTCGAACGCGCCGAGCCCCCAGATCGCCGCGAGCAATGCGCCGCTGATCAGAAGACGCACATAGATGACGCGCATCGCTGCCTCCGCCCGAACGTTCATACGCTCCGCGCCAGGCGTCGCCGGGCGAACGCGAGGAACAGCGCCGTGATCGCGGCCAAAGCCGCCACGTGCACCGCTGCTGCGCCTGCCATCGATTCGCCCACCGCGCCGAGCGCGAGCTGGCCCAGATGATACGCCGGCCACAGCGGCGCCACGTCGCGCACCGTGGCGGGCAGGATCGCGAGCGGCATCCACAGGCCCGACAGGAACGACATCGGAAGGTAGATCAGATTGATCACGGCCGGGGCGCCCTGACCGCTGACCCAGGTGCCGATGAAGAGCCCGATCGCGCAGAACGGCAACACGCCGAACACTTCGACGAGCAGCAGCAGCAGCCATGAGGATACTGGCAGGCGCACGCCGCCGACCGTCACCGCCAGCACTCCGAGGATCGTGAAGATGACCACCGCGAACAGCATGGCCATGGACAGCTTCGAAACGAGATAGGCGCCAGGCGGCATCGGCTGTGCGCGCTTGAGGCGCAACCAGCCGCGCTCGCGGTCGAGCGCGACCGAAACGCCGAATCCGAACAGGCCCGGCGCCATCACGCCGAACACGCCGTACGTCGCGAGCAGATAGACGTTGGCGTGAAAACCGCCGCGGCCACTCGCGAACAGCACCGCGAACAGCAGATAGAACATCGGCGGAAACATCAGCGTCGGCACCGCGAACGACGGCGCGCGCAACAGGCGCAGGAACTCGTGCTTGCTTTCCAGCGCGTAGACGCGCGGCAGCGACACGCTTTGCGACGGCGGCATCAGCGACACGGCGGCATTCATCAGGCGGCCTCCTGGGTGATTTCGATGAATGCTTCGGCGAGCCCGGCGCGCTCCACTTCGAGCTCGGAAAGGCGCGCGTCCTGGCTCAGCAGCTGGCGCACGACGGCTTCGGCCGAATGCGTCACGATCTCGAAACGATCGCCGTCACGGCAGATGCTGCGCACGTCCGGCCATGCGCTGATGGTTTCGATCGGCAGAGCCGACACGCAGCGGATGCGCCGCTGAGCCACGCGCGCGCGGATCTCGCGCACGCTGCCGTCGGCGACGATACGCCCGCGACCGAGCACGGTGACGCGGTCGGCGAGCGCTTCGGCTTCCTCGAGATAGTGCGTCGTCAGCAGAATCGAGCAGCCTTGTCCGACGAGCCGGCGCATCGTGGCCCACATCGACTGCCGCGCCTCGATGTCGAGCCCGACCGTGGGCTCGTCGAGAAACAGGAGGCGCGGACGCCCGCAGATCGCGAGCGCGAACTGCACGCGCCGCTGCTGTCCGCCCGACAGCCTGCCGTAGCGGCGGTCGAGCAGATCGCCGATGCCGGCGATCGCGGCACATTCGGCCGCGTCCATCGGATCGGGGTAGTAGCTGCGCGTCTGCGCCAGGAGCTCGCGCACTTTCAGCGTGTCCGGCATGCCCGCGCTCTGCAGCATCACGCCGACGCGGCGCCGCATCGCGAGCGTGTGCGGCGACTGGCCGAACAGCTGCACTTCGCCGGAGTCGGGATCGTTGAGCCCGAGCAGGAGACCGATCGCGGTGCTCTTGCCGGCACCGTTCGGACCGAGCAGAGCCAGAAGCTCGCCGGTCCGGACCTCGAGGTCGACGCCGTCGAGCGCGAACGTCGAACCGTAGCGCTTGCTGACGCCCCGGAGCTTGGCGTTGCTCTCGGATCCGGTGCCGCGCATGGAGCCACTCCCGTCTGAATTCGTGAGCGCCACTCTAGGTGTCCGGACCGCGCGAGCCCATATACACGCGTCAAACGTTGCTGGTGACGGGTGTCACCCGGTCCGGAAGCCCTTGTCCCGCGGGTCGCGGGGTACCGCGTTCAGACCCGCTGTGCTAGGCTACGTCTAGGGATTTTTCCATTTCAAATCAATAGTTAAAACGCAAATGTCCCGTCGTTTCGACCACGGGGCCTGCGTGCGTTTTGAGGAGTCCGTGATGAACGCCCTTACGACCAAGCTGCAGGAGATGCGCGACTTCGGCGGCGCCCTGCGCACCCCGGGCCTGACCGACGCGCAGATCGAGAGCGAGACAGCGCGCCGTCCCGAGCTCGTCGAGGCCATCGAAGCGGGCTACGCGGCCCATCTCGCGTTGCGCTCGAGCCTCCCCGACGTGCTGCGCATGGACGAATCCGAGCAGGTCCGCACGGTGCAGGCCGACTTCGTCAATTTCTATCCCGAGGATGGCGTGAACCCGTATGTCGCGCTCGCCGCGCGCGGACCCTGGGTGGTCACGCTGAAAGGCGCGGTCATCTACGATGCCGGCGGCTACGGCATGCTCGGTTTCGGCCATTCCCCGAAGGCCGTCCTCGACGTGCTCGCGCGCCCCCAGGTCATGGCGAACGTGATGACGCCGAGCCTTTCGCAGCTGCGCTTCGGCCGCCTGCTCAAGCGCGAAATCGGCCGCACGCGCGGCGGTTGTCCGTATCCGCGCTTCTTCTGCCTCAACTCCGGATCCGAAGCCGTGACGCTGGCGGCGCGCATCGCCGACGTCAACGCGAAGCTGATGACCGATCCCGGTGCGCGCTACGCCGGCCGCACGATCAAGCGCATCGCGGTCAAGGGCGCGTTCCACGGCCGCACCGAAAAACCCGCGATCTACTCGGATTCGTCGCGCAAGCCGTATCTGCAGCATCTGGCGAGCTTCCGCGACGAGCACAGCCTGCTCACGGTCGAGCCGTACAACGTCGAGCAGCTGCGCCAGCTTTTCGCCGACGCCGAGAAGCAGGGCTGGTTCATCGAGGCGATGTTCATCGAGCCGGTGATGGGCGAAGGCGATCCCGGCCGCGCAATGACGCCGGACTTCTACGCGGCAGCGCGCGAGCTCACGCGTGCGCACGGCAGCCTGCTCCTGATCGATTCGATCCAGGCCGGCCTGCGCGCGCATGGCGTGCTGTCGGTCGTCGACTATCCCGGCTTCGAGAAACTCGACGCGCCGGACATGGAGACCTATTCGAAGGCGCTCAACGCGGGCCAGTATCCGCTGTCGGTGCTCGCGGTGACGCCGCGCGCCGCCGAGCTCTACAAGAAAGGCGTCTACGGCAACACGATGACCGCGAACCCGCGCGCGCTTGACGTCGCATGTGCGGTGCTCGAATCGCTGAGCGATGAGATCCGCGACAACGTGCGCGCACGCGGCCGCGAGTTCCTCGAGCGGCTGAATCAGCTGAAGAGCGAGCTGCCCGGCTACATCACGAAGGTGCAGGGCACGGGCCTGTTGTTTTCGTGCGAGCTCGCGCCCGAGTTCAAGTGCTACGGCGCCGGCAGCACCGAAGAATGGCTGCGCGAGCACGGTTACGGCGTGATCCACGGCGGCGCGAACTCGCTGCGCTTCACGCCGCATTTCAGCGTCGGCGCGGACGAAGTCGATCTTCTGATCGAAGGCGTGCGGCGTGCGCTGGTCGAGGGTCCGCGCGCTTCTGCGCCGGTCCGGGCGGCGGCCGCATAACCGTTCGATCCGACACGCGTTTCGAGAGCCGGCCAAGCGCCGGCTCTTTTTTGCCTGGCGTGAAGCCGTCCGCGCTTTCTGGCTGAACGCGTGCCAACGACACTTGTGAACTTCCTTTCCGCGTTTATGACGCGAGGGGCCGCGGGCGTAGACTGCGCGCCACCGGCGCCGGGGTGGCGGCGGATCAACTTCGAGAGGATTCCTACCATGGAGCTGAAGGCGAAATTTTCGCTCGCGCTCGCTTTCGCGCTGGCGTTCGGCAGCGGCATCGCGTTTGCGCAGGACACGGCCAAGCCGGCCGCATCCAAGCCACTGACGGCGCAGCAGCAGCGGATGGTCGATTGCAACAAGCAGGCGACCGGCAAGACCGGCGACGATCGCAAGACCTTCATGAGCAGCTGCCTCAAGGGCGAAACGACGGCCGCCGCACCGGCCGCGAAGCAGACGCAGCAGGAGAAGATGAAGTCCTGCAACGCCGAAGCGTCGAAGGAAAAGCTGACCGGCGATGCGCGCAAGACGTTCATGAGCACGTGCCTCAAGGGCGACGCGGCGCCTGCCGCGCACTGA
>DAISJF010000115.1:0-6493 GCA_036821625.1 Rhodanobacteraceae bacterium | reverse complement strand
GATCGCGTGCCGCGCGGCGCTGGCGACGCTGTCCGTGCTGCGCGACGAGCTCGTGCTCGAACGCAATCGCAAGCTGGAAAAGCATCTCGCCGCACGCATCGCGCCGCTCGCGGATCATCCGCACGTCGCCGACGTGCGTCAGACCGGAATGATCGCCGCGATCGAGCTGGTTCGGGACAAGGCCACGCGCGAGCCGTTTCCCGCCGTCGAGCGCCGCGGCCTCGTCGTCTACCGGCACGGTCTCGCGCGCGGCGTCGTGCTGCGGCCGCTCGGAAACGTCGTCTATTTCATGCCGCCGTACTGCATCGCGCCGGATGAGATCGACATGATGGTCGACGTCGCGATCGAAGGAATCGACAAAGCCGTCGCCTGAGTCGAACTACGCCCAGCGATGCCTTCCCCCTCTCCCGCTTGCGGGAGAGGGCTGGGGTGAGGGAAAGCGTGGTTCAAGGCCCGCTATTCGCTCTACAAAAAACGCAGCGCATCACTAAAACGCAGCGCATCACTCCGATTCGCCCTCACCCTACCCTCTCCCGCAAGCGGGAGAGGGGGAAAAGAGTCGCAGGAGAGGGGAGAGATTCGCGGGAGAGAGGGAAAGACTCGCGGATTCGCGGCGGCTATTTCCTGGTGAATTCGATGCGCCGATTGCTTGCGCGCCCGGCCGCCGTGTTGTTGTCGCCGATCGGATGATCCGCGCCGTAACCGGTCGGGGCCAGACGATCGGCATCGACGCCCTTGAGGATCATGTATGCGCGCACCGATTCCGCGCGCGCCCGGGAAAGCTTCAGGTTGTCCTCGGCGCTGCCGATGCTGTCGGTGTAGCCGGCGATTTCGTAGCGGCCGCTCTTGAGGCACGGCACGATCGCGTCGAGCAGCGCGCGGCCTTTCGCATCGATGCGGCTCGACGCGGTCTTGAACGTGACCGCGGCCGGCATCCTCGCTGCACAGCGCACGTCTTCGGGGCGCGTGACCGGTTGCTGCGGCGCCACGACTTCGATGCGGTTCACGACCGCGACGTTCGCGCCGAAGAAATCGTGTGCCCAGCGCTCGCGCGTTGCCTTGTCGGCTTCGCTGGTCGCGCTGCCGGAAAGCGTGACGCCGCCTTGCGCGTCGCAGTCGATGCCGATCGGCGGATCGGTCCTGAGCGCCGCGAACAGCGCCTCGGCCTTGTCGATGCACGCCGACGTGCCTGTGGCCGCGTCGATCGCGAGCCGGTCGACGATGTTCGTCTCGCCGTACGCGGCCGCTGCAGCCTGCAGCACGCGATCCTTCGCGGCCTGGTCGGACACGACACCTTCGATCACGCGCTTGTCGCCATCGATCCGGACCGCGAGCGTGGCGGGCTTCTTCGCAGCGCTCTGCATCGGCGGCGGCGGCGCAAGTGCGGGAGGGATGGGTGCGGAGGTTGGTTCGCCGGCGTTGCCGCAGCAGGCGCCGGCAACCTGCGGTCCTCTTCCGGCGAACCAGAGGATGGCCAGGACCAGGAACAGCAGCACCGCGACGATCCACGTCCAGCGCGAGTACCGAAGCGCATCACTCGTCCGGTTCATCGACCCTCCTCGTCGCCTCGGATCAGTCGACCGGTCGCCCGGCGATCAGATCCTCCTGCAGCCGCTTGAGCTCGGCCCAGCGATTCTCCGAAGCGAGCGCAGCCTGTCGCGCCCATGAGCCGGGATTCGTCAACTGGAAGTGCGGTCCGCCGCGCTCGAGGATGTCGAGCATCTCCGGCACGCTGAGCCGTGCGAGCTGCGCAAACGAGACGATGCCGTTGGCGTGGAACAGATCGTCGATCTTCGGACCGATGCCTTCGATGATGGTCAGGTCGTCGTCGTGCTTGATATTGAAGCCCGCGGCCCGCGCGGCGGCGACGTCGATGACGCGCGCCGGCGGCGCCGCGGCGGCCTCGACGAGCGCATCGTGATGCAGCTCGGCTTCGCGCACGGCAGCCGCTTCGTCGACGCGCGAGGATGCGGGCGAATCCTTGCGGATGATTTTCGAAAGCAGCCAGTTGGCGAGCCAGCCGAGCAGGAATCCCAGCACGAGCCACCAGAAGCAACAGGCGATTTGACTCATCGCGTTCTCCGGAAGGGGCCGCTTGCCGGCCCAGAATACACCTACTTCGCGCCGCGTTAACTTCGTGTCACGGCTGCGGGCGCGGTCGACCACTACCGATCGCGAGCGCGGCGCGGTACTGTCCACGTACAAGGCGTCCGCGCGCAAGCTCGTGCGGATGCGATTTGCCGTTCGCGACACGGAGACGCCCATGCGCATTCCCCGCATCTACGTGCCGCAAACCCTGCGCCCCGGTCACGAGGTCGAGCTGCCCCTGCAGGCCGGCGAGCATCTCGCCCGCGTGCTGCGTCTGGACCGCGGTCATCCGCTGCGCCTTTTCGACGGCAGCGGCGACGAGTACGAGGCGGAGCTGGCCTCGCTCGCCAAGCGTCAGGTCACCGCGCGTGTACTCGAATCCGCAGCGGCCGAGGATCGCGAAAGCCCGCTGCGGATCACGCTGGCACAGGGCATCGCACGCGGCGAGAAGATGGACTGGATCCTGCAGAAGGCGACCGAGCTCGGCGTTGCCTGCATCGTGCCCGTCGTCACCGACCGCACCGAGGTCAAGCTCGACGCGGAACGCGCCGAGCGTCGCGTCGCGCACTGGGAAGCGGTCGTCGCGTCGGCCTGCGAGCAGTGCGGGCGCAGTGTGCTCCCCGAAGTGCGCGAGCCGGTGAAGCTCGCCGACTGGGCCGCATCGCTCGATGAAGCGGCAGGGTTGCGGCTTGCGCTCGATCCCGCGGGCGAGCGCGCACCGCGCGATCTGCCGGCGAGCGCGCGCGCGACACTCGCGGTCGGGCCCGAGGGCGGCCTGTCCGCCCATGATCTCGCGACACTCAGGGCTGCCGGTTTCCACGGTTTGCGCCTCGGGCCGCGCACGCTGCGCACTGAAACCGCGGGACTCGCCGCACTCGCCGCGATGCAGGCGCTGCTCGGGGATTTGTAGCGTCCGCCGCATCCGCCGCCGCGTCGAACTCGCGCGGTCCGGCTTCGAATCTGCCCGGTTCCTCGCGTGCTTTGCGTGGTACGTGCTGTAACCCTAGCCACGAGAGCCTGCACCATGAACGCGAATCCTCGTCGCTGCGCCGTCTTTGCGCTCGTTGCCGCGGTCGCATCGGGCCTCGCCTCCGCCGCGCCTGCCGACATCGACAGTCCCGGACACTCCGCCGACACGACCATCCCGCGCGGCGCTCCTTCGCCGAGTCCGACCGGCGCGATGCCGGCATCGCCGAACCCCGGCGACGTCGGCGATCCCGATTCGTTCGGCCGCAGCGTGCAGTGGCTCGGCCTAGCCGACGGCGAAGTCGACCTGCTCGACGACTGCACCGGCGACACGTTCGCCTGCCAGCCGCTGGTCGCGCCGCCCGGCGAGACCGATTTCAGCTTCACCGATCTCGGCCACATCGCGCTGCCCGCGCGGGCCGCGCACTCGCTGCTCTGCTACTGGTTCTCGCCGTTCCTGACCATCGGCTACGGCAACGACTCCGGCGCACCGGTCGTCGCGCGCCTCAGTTACACCCCGACGGTCACGATCGAGAACCCGGAGCTCGACGATCCCTCGCTGATCGACCCGACCACGGGCCAGCCGTTCAACGGTCAGCTGCTGACCGGCATGACATCGTCCGAGCGCTTCGAGGTTCCGCTGCCGACGGCGACGCACGTCACCGAGCGCTCGCGCGATTCGGCGGTCTGCATCGCCGGCCTCATCAGCCGCAACACACTCGTCGAAACCTACGGGCTCACCGACGCACAGGCTCGCGATTTCTTCCGCCAGCCGATGACGTTGCGGCTCAACGTCGACGGCAGCGCAGCGTTCGTCGACTCCGCGACGCTGTACTTCGGCTGGCGCATCACCGGCGACTGACGCGGTGCGGGCTCAGGGCGCCGTCGCGCGCGACGATGCCGCGCGCGTCGCGAGCGCGATCGGCAGACCGAACATCACCATGTGTCGCATAGACGATGTCGAACGTGGCGGCGATACCGCCGCCGACGAGGATCGCGAAGGCTGCGGGATTGCGGCGCAAGACCTTGCTGCGGCAAAACGTCGGACGTCGGGATCAGATCCGATCGCGCGTCGCGAGATCGCGGCGCATCTTCGCCGTCCTAGGCGCCCACCGCGTCCGCGACCATCCCTTCGATCAGACCGAGATCCGGAATCGCCGCGCGGTCGTCGCGCACGAGCACTTCGGCGCGGATACCCATCGGATGCGCGTTCTCGTCGCCGGTCGGAATGAGCGAGTCCGGCGTGATCGTCGTCAATCTCGGGAAACCCTGAGCGAGCAGCGCGAGGAACGGCATCTTCGCGTTGCCGCCGAGCGCCTTGAGGACGGCCACGCGCGCGTTCGTGTATGTCTCCGCGTTGACCTGCCCTGTCAGCATCGGAAACGAGAACAGCGGCAGGCGCCAGCCGCGCCAGGAGAGCCGGCCTAGCAGCCAGTTCGGCGCGTTGGGAACGCGCTCGGGCTGAGCATATGTGATGACTTCGGCGACGGTCGCGTTCGGCAGCAGCACGCGGCCGCCGGTGACCGGGATCATGACGCCGCGGATTTCGCGTGGGAGCTCAAGCATGGGATTCCCCGATCTCGCTGTCTGTCCGGCGCCGAGCTCAGCGCTTGCCCCTGACGGATTCGGCCAGGATCTGCTCGGCGAGCTCTCGTGGCGTACCGAGGAACTTGACGATGCCGGCCTCGATCACGCCGTCGATCATCGAGCTGACGACGCAGCTGTCCGGATGCTGCGCGAAGATCGTGCCGCCCTTCCCGGCAAGATACTTGCTGCCTTCGACCGCGTCCGTGGTCATGCCCGAGAAGATGATCGCGCCGGCGCTCGCGCCGTAGCGATCGGCCGCGTCACGCAGCACGCGGTCGATCGATGGGGTGTACGTGCCGTCGCCGTCGACGCGCTCGAGCACGACGATGCCTTCGGGATCGACTTGCAGGCGGTGCGTGGTCGGCACGATCAGCACCTCGCCGTGGCCGACGCGCTCGCCGTGGGTCGGCGTGCGCACGGTGAGCGGCGTCGCGCGCGCGAGCTGCTGCGCCATCATGTCGACGAACTCGACGCCCATGTGCTGGGCCAGCAGGAACAGCGCGGGATAGTCGCGCGGAATCTCGCGCAGGAACTCGCGCACGGCTTCCGGACCGCCGATCGATGCGCCGAGCACCCAGAGACGGCGGATCTTCGGCGGGACGACGACCTTGTCCGGGTCGAGCCACGCCTCGTGCGCCTCGCGCTCCACCGGCTGCGGCGCGACCGCTTCTTCCATCGGCATCAGCTCGAACGAGAACGCGTCCGCATCGGGCTCGGGCAGCGGCGCGGTGTTCTCGCTGGAAGGCGCGAGATATTCCGCAGCGCTCAGCTTTTCGATGCCGAAATCGGCGCGGCCGCTCGGAACCGGCGGCGGCGCATCGCCTTCGAGCATGTCTTCGAGCGACCAGTCCGCTGCGGCCGCGAGCTTCAACGGCGACACCGGCACATCGACTTCCTTCGGCGCGGGCAGAGGCGGCGCGTCGAACGTGACGTCGTCGGCGAGCGAGAGATCGGGAACGCTCTCGACCGGCCCGGCCTTCGCCGACGCGCGCTCTTCGGCGTGCGCAGGCTCTGCGCTTTCGATATCGCCGAGATCGCCGACATCGATCGGCGGCGCGTCATTCGGAACAGGCGGCTCTTCGAGCAGCTTGTCGAGCGCGGCGAGATCGAAGACCTCGAGGTCCTCGGCCGCGATCGTGCTCTCGGTGGTCGGCTCATCGGTGACGGACAGCGGCTCGAGCACGAACGTTTCGTCGTCGCTCGTGGCTTCGACGTCCATTTCGGGTTCCGCCGGCAGGGATTCCTCGACGGACTCCAGATCGAGCTCCATCGCAGATGCCGGAGCGGCTGGCGGCGGCGCCGGCGCGGCGGTCAATGCCTCGAGCGTCGAGAAGTCGAACGCATCGGCCGGCGGCGGCGGTGCAGACGGGTAGGCTTCCGCAGCGGGACGATTCATCTCGTCATAGCGCGACTCGAGCATGTCGAGCGGATTGCTCGCGCCCGCGTCGGCGGGCGCCGCCTCCGCCGCGGCGTCCTCGACCAGCGATTGAAGCCTCGTGTCGTACGTCGCTTCCGGCGCGGAAGTGACTTCGATCTCGTCGATCTCCGCTTCGTCGGAGGCCATTTCGATATGCGTCGGCTCGTCCGGGCGCGGAGCCGGCGTCGGGATCGCTTCCGCGCCTTCCGGCCGCGGCGGATCGATGTTGGCGCCGCCGAGGATCTTCGCGGCGAGGTGGCGGGCCCAGCGCGCCTGATCCCAGCCGGAAAGGCCGCTCGACACCTGCGCATCGTTGAACACGACGCTGTAGCGATCGTTCTCGAGCAGTCCATAGACCTCGTCGAGGTGCGCCTCGACCTCGGGATCGAGATTGACGATGACCACGCGCGCACCCGATTCCTCGAGCGCGCCCGG
>DAISJF010000114.1:0-6505 GCA_036821625.1 Rhodanobacteraceae bacterium | reverse complement strand
ACGCGAAGGCGATTTCGGAGACCACCAGCGCGCCGCGGATCCAGTTCCTCGCGCGGCCTGCCGTGGAACCGCGCGTCGTGTCCTTCAGCACGTCGTGCAGCGCCGCGCCGGGCGCCTGCAGCGCGGGCGCGAGTCCGAAGATCAGGCCCGTCAATACCGCCATGAACAAGGTGAACAGCAGGGCCGTGCCGTCGGTGCGCACATCTTTCAGCAGCGGAATGCTGACCGCGTCGAGATGCGTGAGGAGGCGGGTGCCGGCGAATGCGAGCGCGCTGGGCGCGGCGACCAACGCCAACAACGTGTACAGCGGACCGACGGTGGCCGATCTGTTCGGGCCGTCGACGGCTCCGTTCCAGCCCGGCGTGCTCAATGCGGATCTGCAGGCTGCGCTGTGCCCGCACCGGTTGTTCTGGCCGCCGGATCCGACCTCGGCGCCGTATTGCACGATCGGCGGCAATCTCGCCTGCAACGCGGGCGGACCGCGCGCGGTGAAATACGGCGCGACGCGCGACAACGTGCTCGCGCTGCGCGCCGTCGCGGGCACAGGCGAGTCTTTCCGCTGCGGCACGCCGACGACGAAAGGCGCGGCCGGCTACGACTTGACGCGCGTCCTGATCGGCTCGGAGGGCACGCTCGCGATCGTCACCGAAGCGACGCTCAAGCTGACCCCGCTGCCGTCATCCCTGCGCACGCTGCGCGCGACCTACGCGGACGTCGCATCGGCCGCCGCCGCAGTGGCGCGCATCATGGCGCAGCCGGTGACGCCGTGCGCGCTCGAATTCCTCGACGGCGATTCGCTGCGGCTCGCTCGTGCCCACGCCGGCGACGCCGTGCCCGAGGCCGGCGCGCTGCTGCTGATCGAAGTCGACGGCGAAGAATCGACGCTGGGTGCCGCAGCCGACGCGATCTCGCGCGCGGCGAGCGGCGAGGGCATGCTCGACGTTCGCATCGCCTCGTCCGCCGAAGAGGTCGCTCGTTTGTGGGCCGCGCGCAAGGCGCTCTCGCCCGCTTTGCGCACGCTGTCGCCGAAGAAGATCAACGAGGATGTCGTCGTGCCGGTCAGCCGCATTCCGGAGCTCGTGTCGGCGATGCGCGCGCTGTCTGAGCGCTACGCGATGCCGGTCGTCTGCTTCGGGCACGCCGGCAGCGGCAACATCCATGTGAATCTGCTGCCCCGCGACGAGGCCGAGCTCGCGCGCGCGGACGCGTGCCTGCGCGAGGTGTTCGATACCGTGATCCGCCTCGAAGGCACGCTCTCGGGCGAGCACGGCATCGGCATCGTCAAGCGCGATTTCATGCCGCTCGCACTCGATGCCGATGCGCTGGCCCTGATGCAGCGCATCAAGTCCGCGTTCGATCCGGACGGAATCCTGAATCCCGGCAAGCTGCTGCCCGCTCCGTCATCGCCGTGATTTTTACACTTCGCCCCATGGCCCGGGCCGAGCGCTCGGAGTAGACTCGCCGCAGGTAAGTGCGAAGCCTCTCGTATTGCGGATCGAAGCGCAGACTTCGAACAACAAGAAAACGAGGAGTGATGACATGCCTGCGATGCTGTTCCGGAGCGCGGTCGCGCTCGTCCTGCTGTTCGCGATGCCCTGCGCCTCGGCCGTCCGCCTGAATCCGCGCGGCATCGGCCAGGTGCTGATCTATCCGTACTACACCGTCAACAAGAGCCAGGACACGCTGATCTCGGTCGCGAACGCGTCCGACATCAGCAAGGCGGTGCAGGTGCGTTTCCGCGAAGGCTACGACGGGCGCAGCACGCTCGACTTCGTGCTGTTCCTGTCGCCGCACGACGTCTGGACCGCCTCGATCAGCCAGACCGCCGACGACGGCGGCGCAGCGCTTCGGACCAGCGATACGAGCTGCACGTCACCCGCGATTCCGGCGAACGGCATCGCGTTCCTGACCACGGGTTTCGACGGCACCGGACTGGTGCAGGGCGATGGCGGGCCGACCGGCGTCACGCGTACTCGCGAGGGCTCGATCGAACTGATCGTCGGCGCCGACATCACGCCGGGCAGCCCGACCGACGTCGCCGTCACGCACGTGCAGAACGGCCAACCCGGCGGCGGCGTTCCGCCGGGTTGCGCGAGCCTGAGCAATCCGGCGCCCGACGAGGTCGCGCCGAGCGGCGGGATCTTCGGCTCGGGCACGATCGTCGACGTCGGCGAAGGAACCTTCTTTCCGTACGACGCGGACGCGATCCAGGGATTCACCAGCACCGTGTTGTTCGGCCCGACGACTTCGGCCGCCGGCGTCACGCTCGATCAGGCGAATTCGAGCGAAGCCGTGGCGGGCATCGCGACCGCGTACATCACCGATGCGGACGGCCTGCCGATCGCGCTTGACTACGCGTTCGGCATCGACGCGGTCAGCGCGGTGTTCATGGCCGATGCGATCGAGAACGAATACATCGTCGCCGCATCGCTCGGCGCCAACACCGATTGGGTCGTGACGTTCCCGACCAAGAGCTTCTATGTCGATCCGCAATACCTCGGCGTGCCGCTGCCGCCTTTCGAGTTCGCATTCTCGTCGCCGGGCCAGTCGGATGTTGCCATCGCCGGCACCGTCTACGACCGCGAACAGGCCTTCTCGGAATTCGGCGGCCCATGCTCGATCTGCCCGCCGCCGCTGCCGCCGCCGGCGTTGCCGTACGAGGTCAACGTGATTCCGTTCCAGAGCGTCCAGGAAACCGTGTCGGGCGTGTTCGGCTCGAACCTCGACGGCCTCTCGATTGCACCGTCCGGCGATGCCGGCCACGTTTTCCTCGATTTCTCCGGGGCCGGCGCGCACACGCTGCCGGGCGCGATCGACGCAAACGGCGCGGCGGTGACGCTGCAGGGCCTGCCCGTCGCGGGATTCATGGCCTACAACGTGATCAATGCGAACGCGCAGCCCGGCCTGCTCGCGAACTACAGCGGAACGTTCCCGTATCGCAGGACCGTGTCTTGCCAGAACGCCAGCGGTGGTGCGTGCAGCCCGACCATCGACGACGCCACCGCGCAACTCGGCGGATCGGCAATGCATTCCCGCGCGGGCGGAGAAGGACCATGAGCAGACTCGTCTCCGCCGGCGCGCTGCTCGCACTCGCAACGCTTGCCCTCGCCCCGTTCGCGCACGCAGTCACGCTGGCCGACGACGGCATCGGCGAGGCGTTGATCTACCCCTACTACACCGTCAACAACAGCCAGGACACGCTGGTGTCGCTGGTCAACGCCAGTGATGTCGGCAAGGCCGTCCAGGTGCGTTTTCTCGAAGGCCACAATGGCGTCGACGTGCTCGATATCGTCGTGTTCCTTGGCGCACACGACGCGTGGACCGCCTCGGCGAGCTTCGTCCCCGAGACCGGCGGTGCGGTGCTCCGATCGAGCGACACGAGCTGTACGCTGCCGCCGATCCCGGCCGAGGGCGTTCCGTTCACGAGCGCGAACTACGACGGCTCCGCGGGCACCGGGAACGACGGCGGGCCCTACGACATCTCGCGCCTGCGCGAAGGCTCGATCAACATGATCGCGGGCGGCGACATCGCGCCCGGCACGGCGACCGATGCCGCGATCGAGCATCCGGCCAACTTCTTCAACGGCACGGCCGCGCCCAATTGCGGATCGATCGATCCGCTGCATTTCCGCAACGACCTCGTGGCGCCGACCGAAGGTGTATATGGTTCCGGAACCATCATCGACGTCGGCATCGGCACGTTCTTCGCGTACAACGCCGTCGCGCTGGCCGATTTCACCCGGACGATGGTGTTCGACGCATACCCGATCCGGATTCCAGGTCTGGAAGACGCCAATTCGGGCACCGTCGGGCTCGCCGATGCCGTCGTGTTCGACGAGGACGGGCGGCCGATTCACCTCGTCAACAACTATCCGATCGACGCGATAAATGCCGTTCTTTCCGCCGACGCGGTCTACAACGAGTACTTCGTCGACCCGGCGCTCGGCGCGAGCACGGACTGGGTCGTGACGCTGCCGATGAAGCACTACTACTTCGCGAACGGTGCACCGGTCATCGTGCACGTGTTTGCATACGACCGCGAGGAAGGCGGAACTGCGACGCAGGATTGCGGTGAATTCGCCTGCGACGCGGGTCAGCAACTGTCCTACGAAGTCAACGTCATCGGCGTTGAGGCTGCGCTCGGCGCCTCCGGGGTGTTCGGCTCCACGCTCAACACGCTGCTGGTCGCGCCATACGGCGCGTCCGGTTGGATCAAGCTCGTGCCGCTGGGCATCCCCTACTTCGGCTCCTACCTCACCGACGCCGACGGCCAACCGCTGCTGACGAACGGCGAAGCCATCATCGGTTTCATGGCCTACAACATCATCAACGCCAACGCGGAACCCGGACAGCTCGCCAACTATGGCGGCGCGTTCCGCCATCGCACAACGTTCTCGTGCCAGGGGCCATGCAGCGAGTGCAGCCAGCCGCTTCCGCCGCCGCTCGGGCCGGGTGGAGAGTGTCCGGCTCCGCCGAATTGAGAGTGGAACGGACGCGCGACGCGCGTCCGTTCCTTGTTCCGAGGCACGCGCAAGGCAACTCGTTGCGAAGTTGTTCTAGACGACACGCATCGCGATCGCGAGCACGATCGCCGCGTACACACCCGCGATCACATCATCCAGCATCGCGCCGAACCCGCCCTTGACCGCGCGATCCGCCCATGATGCCGGCCACGGCTTCCATACGTCGAAGACGCGGAACGTCACGAACCCCGCAACGATCCAGGGCCAGCCACGCGGAATCATCACGAGCGGCAGCAACGCGATCCACTGTCCGACGAACTCGTCCCAGACGACGACACTAGGATCTTCGACGCCGATGCGGCGGATCACGACCGACGACGCCCAGACGCCGAGCGCGAACGCGGCGATGAGCACGAGCACGTAGATCCATACCTCGAGCTCGCGCAACGCGAGCCACGGAACCAGCGCGACCGCCGAGCCGACCGTGCCGGAGGCGAACGGGCTCAGCCCCGCGCCGAAGCCGCTCGCGATCCAGCCGGCCGGATGCGAGAACACTGCGCGGCGCTGGTCGGCGGCGAGCGTCATGCGAAATGGTCCCAGCCGCGTCGAGTGATCGCAATCTCGCGGCCCTGCGCGTCGAGCAGGCGCACGCCGGCGCCGTCGACGACGCGGCCGATCCGCGTCGCGCCGCAGCCGATCTTCGAAAGATCGCGCAGCGCTGCGGCTTCATGCGCGCGCGCAAGCGTGAACGCAAGCTCGTAGTCATCGCCGCCGGCGGCCTGATAAAGCAGCCGCTCCGGCGCATCGAATGCCTGCAGCAGCGCGGGCGATGCCGGCAACGACGACGCCGCGATCTCGACGCCGACGCCGCTCTGCCCTGCGATGTGGCCGACGTCCGCAAGCAGGCCGTCGGACACATCGATGCACGCGGACGCGCGGCCGCGCAGCACGATCCCCGCGGCGACCCGCGGCGTGGGACGATCGAGCCGCGCACGCAACGCATCGCACGCATCGGACGATGCCGCGTTCTGGAACAGGCCCTCGAACGGAAAGCGCAATCCCGCCGCCGCATCGCCGACGGTGCCGGTCACGAACACGAGATCACCGGCGCGCGCGCCGCTTCTGAGCAGCGCCTTTCCCGGCGGCACGAATCCGAACGCGCTGACCGTGACCGCGAGCGGTCCCTTCGTCGTGTCGCCGCCGATCAGCGCGACGTGATGCTGCGCAGCGAGCGCGGCAAAGCCGTCGGCGAAGCGCTCGACGAACTCGCGCTCGGCCGACGGCAGCGTCAACGCGAGCATCGCCCACGCCGGCGTCGCGCCCATCGCGGCCAGATCGGACAGGTTGACCGCGAGCGCCTTCCAGCCGATGTCCTCGGGGCGCGTCGCGATCGGAAAATGCACGTGCTCGACGAGCGTGTCCGTCGTCGCGACAAGCTCGTGGCCCGCCGGCGGCGCGAGCACGGCTGCATCGTCGCCGATGCCGATGCGCACGTCGGCGCGCGTCGACGCGGTGCGCGCGCGGATGATTTCGATGAGGTCGAATTCCAGCGGCATTCGACCGGATTCCGCGCTCAGGCCCGCGCTGCGTTGAACTCGGCGGACCGCCATTCGGCCGCCAGCTTGTCGAGCACGCCGTTGACATACGTGTGGCCGTAGTCCGTGCCGAAGCGCTTGGCCACTTCGACGGCTTCGTTGATGACGACGCGATACGGCACGTCGATGCGATGGCGCAGCTCGTACGCGCCGATGCGCAGCGTGGCGCGCTCGATCGGATCGACGCGCTCGATCTCGCGATCGAGATGCGGTGCGAGCGCCGCGTCGAGCTCGGCGCAATGACGCTCGACGCCGCGCACCAGATCCTCGAAGTACTCGACGTCGGCGATCTCCATGTCCTGCTCGTGGCGGAACTCGTCGATGACGCGCGCGATGGGATTGCCACTGACCTGCCAGGCGTAGATCGCCTGCAGGGCGCGGCGGCGCGCGCGCGAGCGCGCGGCGAGATCGACGCCGGACGGATGGCGGTTCACGGCCGCGCTCCGC
>DAISJF010000113.1:0-6528 GCA_036821625.1 Rhodanobacteraceae bacterium | reverse complement strand
GCGCTATCGCAAGAGCGCCCTCACCCAACCCTCTCCCGCAAGCGGGAGAGGGGAAAAGGAAGCGCAAAAAAAAACCGCCGTCCCGAAGGACGGCGGTTCAAATTCGCAAAAACCCTCAGCCAGCGCTTACTGGCAAACCTCCAGCTGGAAGTTGTCGATGATCAGTCCGTTCGGCGCCGCTGCGGCGGTGTTCGAATCGGTCGTCATGCGATAGCGCAGCTGGATGCTCTGGCCGGCGAAGCCGTCGAGGTCGACGATCGAGTGCGTCGGCGCGGACGAACCGGCCGGACCCGGATAGCACCAGCCTTCGCGACTGCCGACCGGCGTGTCGTTCGAGCCGGCGCCGTTGTACGGGTCGGTGAAGAAGTGCGTCGCGTCGAGGTAGTTGAACGTCGTACCGCCGTCCGTGCTTTCCTCCATCGAGGACAGATCCCAGCACGCGCCGGGTCCGTTCGTTTCGGAGCTGTGGTACGCGTCGAACGACAGGATCACGCCCGCGACACCACCCGGAATCGCGATGACCGGTGTATCCAACGTGCGGTCGCTGGTGGTCGTGTTGTCCGGAACCTGCCAGACGGTCGTGGTCATGCCGGTGCCGGCGGGCGCCGCACCCTGCGTCCAGCCGGTCGCGCCGGTGCCGCCGGCGGTCCAGCCGTTGGCGCCGCTCTCGAAGTCATCCGAGTAGACGACCGTGGCCGTGGTGCCCGAAGGACATTCGCCCGGCACGCCGGTCGTGAACGAGAACGTCGTGGAGACCGGACCGTCGCCGCAGTAGTTGTGCGGCGTGACGCGCCAGTAGTACGTCGTGGTCGCGTCGAGCGTGATGTCGGTGGTCCACGAAGTCGTCTCTACCGTGGCGCTGTCGACGATATTGGTGAACGCGGAGTCGGTCGCGACATCGACGGTGTAGCTCAGCGCGTCGGTCGAGCCGCCGGGCAGCGGCGTGCCGTCGAAGCCGTCGCCGAAGATGCGGTCGGCAACGCCCGTGGCCCACGACAGCGTCGGCCGCACCTTGACTTCGGTCGCGGTATCGACCGGCGTCTGCAGCTGCACCTGCGGCGGCGCATTCGCCGAGACGCCGAGCGAGAGGGCGAGCGTGCGCGTCGACGATCCGTTGGTGCCGTCGACCGTGATCGCGTATTCGCCGGATGGCAGCGTCGCGCCACCGGTCAGCGTCAGCACGCTCGTTCCCGGCGCGTTGATCGGGTTGACCGAGAAGTTTCCGGTCGCGCCGGCCGGGACGCCGTTGGCGACCAGATTCACCGGACCCGTGAAGCCGTTGAGAACGCCGGCGCGGATCGTGTACGCGGGATCGGTCGAAGTCGACGCATCGCACTGCTCGATGCGCACGGGCGTATCGGCGACGAGCGCGAAGTCCGGCTGGCCGCAGTTCGGGAACTGGAAGCTGCACACGCGCGTGTGCCACTGCGCGCCGGCCGTCGTCGCGTAGTACTCGTTGGTGAAGTAGAACGTGCACTGGTCGACCGGGTCGACACTCATCGCCGAGTAGTCGCCCCAGCGATCGCTCGAGCTCGTCTGCGAGCCGTTGGCGATGCCGTCGGTGCAATTCTGCTCGTCTTCGAGCGTGCCCGGCGGATCTTCGGCCGTGCGGCCCGAGATCATGATCTGCGGATGCAGGTCCGAGCTCGACTTCGAGAAGCCGACGCCGATGTTGCCGCTGCCGTCGATCGCGATGCCGCCCATCCAGCGGTTCTCCGCGTCGGGCGCGTAGACGCCTTCCTGGAGCAAGGTCTTGTCGAGCGGCGTCGGCACGGTGAAGGTCTGACCGTGGTCGTCGAGGTTGAAATGCAGCCAGTTGATGCCGCCCTGCTGCACGTCGCCCTGCACGACATGGTTGACGACGAGCGAGATGCGCGTCGGCGCATCGGCCGGGAACGCGCGCGCGTTCGCGCGGTACATGATGTGCGTGCCGAACGAATCGAGGCCGTTCGCGGAACCCTGCTGCGGAACCTCGTCGAAGTACGGCACGAACGGCGCGCCCTGGACGCGCGTCGGGTCCGCGGAGACCGTGGTGTTCGCCGGCGTCGTCCAGTCGACGCAGATGTCCCAGAACAGGTATTCACTCGTGCTCGCGTCAAAATGCACGAAGCCGCCGCACGCGTTGGCCGGCGCGTCCATCTGGCCGACCAGGTTGATCGGCTCGACGCCGTATGCGTCGTAGCCGCCGAAGTGCACGCTCGCCGGCGTCGGATCGCCGGCCACCATCGCATCGCGGTCCATCGCGGTGAACGCCGCGCCGCGGAAGTTCTGGCCCTGGAACTCGTGCGTGGTCATCAGGTACGAATCCTGACCGCTGCCATCGGTCCACACCGCGAGCTTCGGATAGTCGCCGAAGAACGTCGAGCCGAACTGATAGCGGTTGTAGCTGCCGAGCGGGTCAGACGTCGTCGATACCGCCACGCACTGCGCATACGGCGCGGAGGTGACGAACTGGCTCATGATCCAGCGCTGTGCGCGCGGATCCCACAACGCGATCGGATCGCCCGGGTTGCTCGTTTCACACGGTCCGCCGAAGCCGACCCAGAAGGAGTTACCGTTGGTCGGTCCCTGCACGACCGAGCCGTCGGTCTTGTCATAGACGGCCCAGCGCGTGTTGACCCACTGAATGTAGTGCTGGTCGCTGACGTCGCCTTCGGTATCCGGCGGCAGACAGCCGCAACCGGATGTCGACGCGCTGATGCCTTCCCAGTCGAGATCGATCGCCGGCGCCGGAACGCCGATCGGCGCGCGCTGGATCAGGTTGAGGTTTGGCTTGCGACCCGCGATCCCGCTCGGCTTCAGCAGGATGTTGGGGATCAGATACGGCTCCTGCTCGGAACCGAGAGGCGCTTCCGGCGGCATGTTGCGGATGATGTCGCGCATCGGCGCCGATACGTCGTGCCGGACTGCGTAGCTGACGGTCGGGTGCTGATCCGGCGTGACCGCGCCGGTGGTGCCGAATGCACAGAGGGACGCCACGCCGAGCGCGGCGGGCAGGAAACGCGGCAAAGCCATGTCGGATACTCCCCAACAAAACAACGGCGGCTCACGGGGGCTTCGAGCGCGGACGGCCGTCAATCCGCAGTCGAGTTCACGATCAACCGGATCCTTCCTTCCGCGCCTTTTTCCGCTCGTTCATCCGATCGAGCCGGCGCAGATGATCGTTGAGGAACTTGCGAGTCGTTTCCGGCAGCTTCGGATCGGCCAGCGCGAGCTGGATCGTCGATCGTTCCTGTTCGGGCCCTTCCCGCCGCAACATCACGCATACGCGCTCGACCAGCGGCGGATTCGGATTCCAGACCCAGCGCTTCAACACGTCGGGAGGAACCTTCACCGCATAGCGGTCGAGCACTTCGAACGCAGTCAGAATCAGCAGAACCGGGTCCGGAGCCGCATCAGAATATCCGTCTACGGGCGTAGTTGTCACTATGTCGAGCGCCGCGGAGCGCCACCATTCGCCGAGCGTCTTCGGCTGGCGCGACGCGCCTTCGAGCAGTGTCGTGCGCACGCGCACCGGCGTCTTTACATTTCGCACGGTTTTCTCGATTGCGGCGCGATCGGCGTCGTTGAGCTCCTCGCCGAGCTCCGGTTCGTAGGCAAGCTCGCCGGCCGCGAGGTTCTGCAGCTGCGGGTCGTCGCCCGCGAGCGCGCCCATGAGCAGATCGAGGAGCTTGCGGGACTCTCGGCCATGCTCGCTGCGCCCGGCCTTCAGGATCGCGCGGACGGCCGGCGTGTCGCGAAACAGCGCGGGCTCGATGCCGGGGCTGACCAGCACGGTCGCGCCATCCGGATTCGCGACCATGCCGACGGGCCGGCGCGGATCGCGCCGATACATCGAATAGGCGATGACATAGCGCTCGCCGGTCCTCACATCGCGCAGCGCGTCCTTCGGCACGCGGATATCGATCTTCTCGGGCGGCTTGTCCTTGCCGGCGAGCACCTCGCCGCGCTGGATGACGACGCGGCCGGTCGGGTTGATTTCGATCAGTTTGCCGGCGACGAGCATGCTGTCGGGCGCGTAGACGAGCTCCAGCGGCGACTCGAGGCGGTCCGCGCGAGCCGGTTCGAAGGCGAGCAGCAGCGACAACGCGACCGCCGGGACGCTCGCCGCGCGCAGAAGCCGGCGGCAGACATGTAAGGGCATCGGGCTTACCTGATTGGGAACGCGGGGCTGCGGCAGCGCCGACCGCCGGCGGATGCGGGCTCGAGCCGATAGGCTACTTCAACTCCAATCCGGGCCGGAAGCGCCGCGGCCGGCTCGCAAGGAAAAGGGCCGCACGCGGCGGCCTCTTTCGGATCGCGCAATGTTCGGCGAGGTTTATTTCAGTTTCGCGTCGGCGCGCAGCAATTCGGCCTTGTCCGTCTTCTCCCACGAGAACGCCGTGAACGCCTCGCCGTTGTCGAGCTTGACGTTGTACGGCGCGCGGCCGAAGTGGCCGTAAGAAGCGGTCGGCTGATACATCGGGTGCACGAGGTCGAGCATCTGCAGGATCCCGTACGGACGCAGGTCGAAATGCCGGCGGATCAGCTTCTCGATCTTGTCGTCGCTGATCTTGCCGGTGCCGAACGTCGTCACCGAGATCGACGTCGGGTGCGCGACGCCGATCGCGTAGCTGACCTGGATCTCGCAGCGGTCGGCGATGCCGGCCGCGACGATGTTCTTGGCGACGTAGCGCGCTGCGTACGCGGCCGAGCGGTCGACCTTCGACGGATCCTTGCCCGAGAACGCGCCGCCGCCGTGGCGCGCCCAGCCGCCGTAGGTGTCGACGATGATCTTGCGGCCGGTGAGCCCGCAGTCGCCGACCGGACCGCCGATCACGAACTTGCCGGTCGGGTTGATGTGGAACTTGGTGCCCTTGTGGATCCACTTGGTCGGCAGCATGGGCTTGATGACGAGCTCCATGACGCCTTCCTTGAGGTCCTTCTGCTTGACCGAAGGATCGTGCTGCGTCGAAAGCACGACGGCATCGATCGCGACGGCCTTGCCGTTCTCGTAGCGCAGCGTGACCTGCGACTTCGCATCGGGCCTGAGCCACGGCAGCGGCGACTTCTTCGCCTTGCGCACTTTCGCCTGCTGCTCGACGAGCCGATGCGAGTAGTAGATCGCGGCCGGCATGCACTCGCGCGTTTCGCTGGTCGCGTAGCCGAACATCAGGCCCTGGTCGCCCGCGCCCTGTTCTTCGGGATTCCTGCGGTCGACGCCCTGATTGATGTCCGGCGACTGCTTGCCGATGAGATTGAGAATGCCGCAGGTGTGGCCGTCGAAGCCGACTTCCGAGTCCGTGTAGCCGATGTCCTCGATGACCTTGCGCGCGATGCCTTCGATGTCGACCCACGCCGTCGTCGTGATCTCGCCGGCGACGATCGCGACGCCGGTCTTGACCATCGTCTCGCAGGCGACGCGCGCGCGCTTGTCCTGCGCGAGGATCGCATCGAGCACGGCGTCGGAGATCTGGTCGGCGACCTTGTCCGGATGGCCTTCGGACACCGACTCGGAAGTGAACAGGTAGCTCGTCATCGCGGCAAATATCCTTCTATACGGATGGATGGATGGAAGAAGAGGGCGCGCATCATACACGGCCCGCGGCCGGCGTGCAGGCATCGCTTGCGGACGGCCGATTCTACGGAAGTTGCGGGACTGCCGGATGTTCATCCGGACGGGTGCGCCACGGGTCGGCGTGCGGCTGCGCCGACCCGCGCGCGGCCGCTCGAAAACCGGCGTCAGGGCCGAAGACGCAGCGCGCGCGCGATCGCGAGCGTGCGCGTCGCGCAGGTCAGCGCCGATCCCGCCGCGATGAGTATCGCGGCCGTCAGGAGCGCGTAGCGGGTGCCGTTCCAGGGCATTTCCAAGGCGCCGACCAGGCACGCGATCGTCAGCAGCGCCATGCGCTGCGGCTTGGCCATGGGACCGCGGAAGTCCTGCGCGAGCCCGAGCGCGCCGCCGGTCGCGCGCACGTGGGCCGTGAGCGCGGCGAGCAGCGCCGCGAGCCAGCCGAGCCACGGCGCCTCGGCGGCGTAGCCGAGCGCGACCAGCAACAGCGAATCGGCGATGCGATCCGGGAGCTCGTTGTAGAGCGCGCCGACCGGCGACTGCTTGCCGCCTTCGATCGCGACCATGCCGTCGAGCAGATTGCAGAGCAGGCGCAATTGAACGCAGGCGGCGGCGAGCACGAGCGAAACCGCACCGGCGCGGATCAGCGCCGCAGCGCCGGCCGCCGCGAACACGACGCTGACCAGCGAGATCTGATTCGGCGTGACCGACGAGCGCGCGAGCGCCGCCGCAGCGCGGCGCGCCCAGCGCGAATCGCGTGAGGCCAGCGGCCTGCGGGCCGGCGTTTCCATCGGGCCGCTACTCCCAGCGATTCACGTGCGGGCCGAATTCCTTGCGCTGCCGGCGCACGACGCAGAAGCGCTGGCCGGTCGGCGCCTGCATGACCCACCAGCGGCCGCCGTGCGGCGATTCGATGCGCTTTGCGCCGAGCGCTTCGAGGCGCTTCACTTCGGCTTCGATGTCGTCGGTCTCGATGT
>DAISJF010000112.1:0-6545 GCA_036821625.1 Rhodanobacteraceae bacterium | reverse complement strand
GATCACATTCGACAAAGTCAGCAAGCGCTATGGCCCCACGCACGACGCGCTCGCCGAAGTGAGCTTTGAAATCGGCGCCGGCGAAATGGTGTTCGTGACCGGCCATTCGGGCGCGGGCAAGAGCACGCTGCTCAAGCTGATCGGTCTGGTCGAGCGGCCGACGCGCGGCCAGATCGTCGTCAACCACACGCACCTTTCGAAAGTCGGCCGCCGCGGCGTTCCGCATCTGCGGCGCAACGTCGGCATGGTGTTCCAGGATCACCGGCTGCTGACCGATCGCACGGTGTTCGACAACATCGCGCTGCCGCTGATCATCGCCGGCACGTCGCGCGAGGAGATCGGCAAGCGCGTGCGCGCAGCGCTCGACAAGGTCGGTCTCCTGCCCAGGGAAAGAGCTTCGCCGCTGGAGCTCTCGGCCGGCGAGCAGCAGCGCGTCGGCATCGCGCGCGCGATCGTGGTCAAGCCGCCCGTGATCATCGCGGACGAGCCGACCGGCAATCTCGATCCGCAGCTCTCCGTCGAGATCATGAATCTCTTCGCGGAATTCGGCGCGGTCGGCACGACGGTGCTGGTCGCGAGCCACGACCTGCATCTGATCAAACGCCTCGCCCGGCGCGTGCTCGTGCTCGATCACGGTCGCTTGATCGACGATTTCCGTCCCAACTCATGACGGTGAAACGGCAAGCCGAGCGCAACGTGCGCAAGCCGCCGGCGCCCGCAGCGGCGGCGACGGTCGCAACGGCGGAACCGCGCCGACCGCGGCTGCGCTCGCGTGCGCGGCTTGCCGCCTGGCGCGATCATCATCTGTACGGCTTCTTCTCGAGTCTCGGCCGGCTGGCCGCGCGGCCGTGGGCGACGGCGCTGACCGTGCTGATGCTCGGTTTCGCGCTGGCGCTGCCGCTCCTGTTCTACATCGGGTTCGACAACGCGCGGTTCCTTTCGGGCGGATTGCGCGAGGCGCGCGAGATCACCGTGTTTCTGAAACCGTCGATCTCGACGGAAGCGGCGAACGGCTTCGCCGCGGAGATCCGCCGGCGCGACGACGTGGCCGGCGTCGCGATCAAGACGCCCGAACAGGGCCTGGCCGAATTCCGCCAGCTCTCCGGTTTCGGCGAGGCGCTCGACATCCTCAAGGACAATCCGCTGCCAAACGTCGTGATTGTCACGCCGCGTTTACTCGCGGCCGACGACGATCCGCCGCTCCTCGGCGATCTCCGAAAGGACAAGCGTGTCGACCTCGTGCAATACGACGCCACCTGGCGGCGACGCCTGTCCGACATCCTGCGCTTCGGCGAGCGCGCGGTCGCGATCATCGCGGCGCTGCTCGCGCTGGCGACGCTGCTCGTGATCGGCAACACCGTGCGCATGGACGTACAGGCCCGCGCGGAGGAGATCGCGGTCATGCAGCTGATCGGCGCCGGCAGCGGTTTCGTGCGCCGGCCGTTTCTGTATGCCGGCCTCTGGTACGGGCTGCTCGGCGGAGTGCTCGCGCTCGTGATCGTGATCGGTGCGGAATGGGCGATCGCCGGTCCGCTGGACAATCTCCTGGCAAGCTATGATCACCGCTTCGCCCTGCGCGGACTCGGCGCGGTTTCCGCGCTGATCGTGGTCGGGGCGAGCTCCCTGCTCGGATGGGCCGGCGCGTTCATCGCGACGGCACGCCACATGGCCGCCGGACACCCCGACTGATGTCATCCGAAATCGCCTCCCTGCCGCGTCACCTTTCCAGCGATAAGCCGCGCGTGCTGGTCGTCGACGGCTCGCGTCTGGTGCGACGCATGATCGAAGGGATGCTGAAAGCCGAGCTTCCCGATTGCGTGGTGCTCTCGTGCGAGAGCGGCGAGGCGGCCAAGCGCGAGCTCGAGAACGGCGTCGTCGATCTGGTCACGACGGCTCTGAGCCTTCCGGATATGGACGGCATCGAGCTCGCGCATCACGTGCGCGAGTATTCGCCGCAGGCGTACATCCCGATCATCGTCGTTTCCGGCGACGTGCAGGAGCGCCTCGTCGCGCGCTCGCTTTCGCACGACGTCACCGACTATTTCGACAAGTCGCTCGGTTTCGAGGCGCTCGCCGAATTCATCCGCGGCTACGTGCATCCTGCGCAGGCCGCGAGCGGAGAAGTGCTGTACGTCGAGGACAGCCGCGTGGTCGCGGTCGCGACGACGCGCATGATGGAAAAGTTCGGCCTCACGGTGATTCAGGTCACCAGCGTCGAAGCCGCGATCGAGCTGCTGGAGACCGCGAAGAACGAGAACCGCGCGCCGGGGCCGGATCTCGTGCTGACCGACGTGAACCTCAAAGGCGAGCTCAGCGGCGGCGATCTGCTCGAGCTGATCCGCGGCGGCTTCGGCTACACGAAGGGCGAGCTGCCGGTGCTGGTGATGACCGGCGACGACAACCCGAACAACCAGACCGCGCTCTTGCGCGCCGGCGCGAACGATCTCGTGCACAAGCCGATCGAGGAGCGCCTGCTGATCACCAAGCTCGTGTTCCAGCTGCGCGTCGCGCGCAAGCTGCGCGAGCGCGCTCACGCCTGAGCGGACGCGTGTGAGCGAGGATCGGCTCAAGCTCGAACCCTCGTGGAAAGCGCACGTCGGCACGTGGTTCGAGCGACCGGACATGCACGCGTTGTCCGATTTTCTGCGCGCCGAGAAGCACGCCGGCAAGGTGATCTATCCGCCGGGGCCGCGCATCTTCGCCGCGCTCGACGCGACGCCGTTCGACAAGGTCAAGGTCGTGATCCTCGGGCAGGATCCGTATCACGGTCCGAACCAGGCGCATGGGCTCTGCTTCTCGGTGATGCCGGGCGTGCCGCTGCCGCCGTCGCTCGAGAACATCTTCGCCGAGATCGAGCGCGATCTTGGGATTCCGCGTCCGGATCACGGCTGCCTGATTCCGTGGGCGCGGCAGGGCGTGCTGCTGCTCAACGCCGTGCTCACGGTCGAGCGCGGCCTTGCCGGCTCGCATCAGGGAAAGGGCTGGGAAGGTTTCACCGATGCCTGCGTCGACGCGCTCAATCGCGAGCGCGAAGGGCTCGTCTTCATGCTCTGGGGCAGCTATGCGCAGGCGAAGGGCAGGTTGATCGATCGACATCGACACCTGGTCCTGAAAGCGCCGCATCCCTCGCCGCTGTCGGCCCACCGCGGCTTCATCGGTTGCGGGCACTTCTCCCGGGCCAACGAGTACCTGCGGGACCGCGGTCAGACCCCCATCGACTGGAAGCTGCCGCCACGCGCCGAGCTGCTCCTGGACTGAGGCGGACCGCGGGCCGCCGTGACAGGCGGGGTTCAGCGGCCCATGCATAAGTCTTTGATTATGAAATACTGTTCCACCGCAGGGACGCTCTGTCCCAAAGCCGGCGGGCTCTTGAAAGCTTCCTATCCCGGCATGTTCGGAGTACTATACTCGCCAGTTCAATTATGTTCCGGCCAAGGGACTGGTGAAGGGAACTCTTGGAGCGTTTAGCACTCCCATAGGACGAGTGCTAGCATGCTCCGACAGCAGGAGATTCACCGAATGACGAATGCGTTGATCGCCAACAACCTTCCGATCCCGAGTGCGATCGGCAGCCTCGAGTCGTATGTGAGCGCGGTCCACCGCATCCCCATGCTGACCCAGGAGGAAGAGCAGGATCTGGCGAAGCGGTTCGTAGGCGAAAACGACCTCGGCGCAGCGAAGCAGCTGGTGCTGTCGCACCTGCGTTTCGTCGTGCATGTGGCTCGGGGCTATTCCGGCTATGGCTTGCAGATCGGCGATTTGATTCAGGAAGGCAACATCGGCCTCATGAAGGCCGTCAAGCGTTTCGACCCGACCCAGGGCGTGCGTCTGGTTTCGTTTGCGGTGCACTGGATCCGCGCCGAGATGCACGAGTTCATTCTGCGCAACTGGCGCATCGTCAAGGTTGCGACGACCAAGGCGCAGCGCAAGCTGTTCTTCAATCTGCGCAAGTCGAAGAAGCGCCTGGGCTGGATGAACGCCGAGGAAGTGAACACGGTCGCCAGGGAGCTCGGCGTACCGGCGGCGACGGTGCTCGAAATGGAAGCGCGCCTCAACGGCCGCGACGTCGCGTTCGACGCGCCGGTCGATGCCGACGACGACGAGAAGCCGGCGCCGGCCGCGTTCCTGATCGACCACTCCGCCGACCCGTACGGAACCGTCGAAGCCCAGTCGGAAGAGGAATCGAGTCTGGACACGCTGCATCGCGGCCTCGTCAAGCTCGATGACCGCTCGCGTGACATCATCGAACGGCGCTGGCTCAAGGACGGCGAGAAAGCGACCTTGCAGGAGCTCGCCGACGAGTACGGCGTTTCCGCCGAGCGCATCCGCCAGATCGAGGCGAATGCGATGAAGAAGATGCGGGCGCTGTTCGTCGCCTGATTCGCGATACGCGAGAGTGCATTGCAGGCGGCCCCGACTCGGGGCCGTCTTCATTTGGGGCCCGTGCGGGTAACTGCGGCGCGTCAGTACAGATCGACCGGATCGACATCGATCGACCAACGCAGCGATCTGGCTTCCGGCATCCCGCGCAGATGCTCGACCCACGTCGCAAGGAATTCCTGCAGCGTCGATCGCTCCGCCGCCTCGATCAGAAGCTGTCCGCGCAGCATGCCCGCACGCCGCGGCATCGGCGCCGGCATCGGTCCGTGCGCCAAGACCGCTGCGCCGGCGATCGCCGCGGCGGCGGCGCCGAGGAACGCATCCAGACGCGCGACCTGCTTCGCCTCCGCGCGCAGCAGCGCGAAATGCGTGAACGGGGGCAGACCTGCCGCGCGTCGCTCCTCCAGCAGCCGGGCCGATAGCGCGCGGTAGCCACCCGAGAGCAACACCGCGAGCAGCGGATGATCCGGATCATGCGTCTGCAGGATCACCGTGCCGGGTCGCTCGGCGCGGCCGGCGCGGCCCGCGACCTGGACGACGAGCTGGCCGAGCCGCTCCGTCGCGCGGAAGTCGACGCTGTGCAGTCCCTCGTCGACGCCGACGACGACCACGAGCGTCAGGTGCGGCAGATCGTGGCCCTTGGCGAGCATCTGCGTGCCGACGAGAATGCGCGAGCCGACGGCGGGCAGATTATCGAGCAGTGCATCGCGCGCGCGGCGGTTGCGCGTCGTGTCGCGATCGACGCGCACGATCGGCGTGCCGGGGAAACGCGCGCGCAGGGTTTCCTCGAGGCGCTCGGTGCCCTGACCCATCGGATGCACGGCGAGGCCGCCGCACGTCGGGCATGCGCGCGGAATCGTCTCGACGTAACCGCAGTGATGACACCGCAGGCGGCGGCTCGCCTGGTGCAGCGTCAGCGCTCGCTCGCAATTCGGGCACTGCGCGCTCCAGCCGCAGTCGTGACACATCAGCACCGGCGCGTAGCCGCGGCGGTTCTTGAACACGAGCACCTGCTCGCCGCGCGCGAGGCAGGCCGAGATCGCATCGAGCGTCGACGGCGCGAGCCCGTGCTGCAGCGGTTTGCGCCGCAGGTCGACGATGCGCAGCGCCGGCGGCTGCGCATGGCCGGCGCGATGCGCGAGCCGCAACATGCGATAGCGACCCGCGTCCACGTTCGCAAGCGTTTCGAGCGACGGCGTCGCCGAACCGAGCACCACCGGCACGCCGAGCGCCTTCGCGCGCAGCACCGCGAGATCTCGCGCGTGATAGCGAAAACCCTCCTGCTGCTTGTACGACGCATCGTGCTCCTCGTCGACGATCACGATGCCCGCGCGCGGCAGCGGCACAAAGACCGCCGATCGCGTACCGAGCACGACTCTCGCCTCGCCGCCCGCAACCGCGAGCCACGCCCGGGCGCGCTCGCCTTCGCCGAGCCCCGAATGCAGCGCGACAACGTCGGCGCCGAGCCGTTCGCGAAAACGGCGCAGTGCCTGCGGCGTCAGTGCGATCTCGGGCAGCAGCACGAGCGCCTGTCGCCCCCGCGCGAGGCAGGCCGCGATCGCAGCCAGATAGACCTCGGTCTTGCCGCTGCCGGTCACGCCGTCGAGCAGGAACGGCGCGAACGCGTCCGCGCCGATGATCGCGTCGGCCGCCGCGCGCTGTTCGTCGTTCAGCAGAGGTCCTGCGACCGGTTCGCGCCGCGTCGCGGCCGCGGAGTCGGCAATCCGGTGAATCCAGCCCCGGGCCACCGCCGTGCGCGCAGCGCCCCGCCAGCCGGGCAGCGCCGCGTCGAGATCCGCGAGCGGCAGCGACGCCGCGGCGAGCAGATCGAGCAACGCGGCGATGCGCGTGCCGCCGCGCCGCTTCGGATCGGCACGCGCGAGTCGACCGGCTTCCGTGAGCTCGAGCGCGGTCGCGACAGGCACGGGGACCGGCCGCGTGGAGCGCAGTGCGGCCGGAAGGGCCGTGTGCAGCACTTCGCCGAGCGGATGCTGGTAGTAGCGCGAGGCCCAGCGCAATGACGCCATCAGCTCCGCGTCGAGTATCGGGGTGGCGTCGAGCACACGGCCGGCCGTCTTGAGCCGGTGCGCGGGAAGGTCGGATTCCTCCGCGAGCTCGACGACGACGCCGACACGCTCGCCGCGACCGAACGGAACGAGCACGCG
>DAISJF010000111.1:0-6580 GCA_036821625.1 Rhodanobacteraceae bacterium | reverse complement strand
ATCGCCGTGCCGGGCCTGGGCTTTGCCGAGATCGGCCCGGGCGATCTCAGCCTTGCGCTCGGCTATCGCACGTATCCGGGCGAACCTTTCCCCGCCGAAATGCAGAGGGCGCGCGAGACGCTGCCGAACAGTGCCGACGTCGAGCTGACCGATGCGGCGATCTCGCGGCGGCTCGGCCATTTCGACGACGCGATCGCCGGATTCAAGCGCGCCTCGGATCTTGCGCCGCACAGCGCGGCGCCGAGCTTCAACCTCGCGCAGGTCTATGCGGTGCGGCGCCAGTACGCCGAGGCGGACCGCTACTTCGCGAGCGCTGCGGCGGTCAATGCTGATCCCGATCTCGAGCTGGTGCGCCGCGCGACGAATGCCCTGTACTGGAAAGGCGATCTCGGGGCGCTGCAGAACGCGCTCGATGTCGCCAAGGCTCGGCCGGAGTTCCGCAAGGCGAACGGCACGAGAATGTTCGAAGTCGCCTGGTGGTCGCGCGACTACGCAACGGCTGCGAAAGTGTGCGAGGAAGACGCCTCTGACAACTGGGCCGACGGGGCCAATGTCGCGTTGCCCAAACGGCTGTACCTGGCATGGGCCGAGGAAGCCGCGGGCGACGGCGCAAAGGCGCACGCACAGTATCTCGCGCTGCGCAAGGATCTCGAAACGTCACTGCGTGAGCATCCGGACGTTGCCGAGAACCACCTCGCGCTCGGCTTCGCCGACGCCGGCCTCGGCATGAGGGACGAGGCGCTGGCGGAGGGCCGGAAATCGATCGCACTGTTGCCGGTCAGCGTCGACGCGTTCACCGGGCCCGCCCTCATGGGCTGGGTCGCAAGGCTCGATGTGCGCGCCGGTGCACACGAGGCAGCGATCGACTTGATCCAGCAGTTGCAAGCGATGCCGGCCGGCCACACGCTCTCGCAGGCGCTGCTCAAGGTCGATCCGATCTGGGATCCGTTGCGCAGCGAGCCGAAGTTCCAGACGCTGTTGAGCAAGCCGGACCTGGTCATCACGCGGGATGCCACACGTGGCTGATGATGCGCGGCGCGGAGATCCGCGCTTCGAGGCGCTGCTGAAGTAGATCTCCGGTGCGCGTTCCAGCGTGCCGGGTCATCCTTGGGGCGCCATGTGACGCGGAAAGGCCAAGCCGTGCAGCGGGCGCGCTGACCGTGCGCGGCGCGCGCGCGCGTGTCGGCGATGCGCGCTACCTTGCGCCATGTCCCACGCAGGAACAACCATGGCCATCACCACGCCGCTCCTCGCCGTCGCGATATCGCTCGGCGCCACTACTCCACCCGTTCCGCCCCCGTCCGGCTGTGCCGCGGGCGAATCGCATCAGTTCGATTTCTGGATCGGCGACTGGAACGTGATCGATCCCGCCGGCAAGCTCGCGGGCCACAACCGCATCGAAGGAATCCTCGGCGGCTGCGTGCTCGCCGAGCACTGGGACGGCGCCGGCGGCGGCCACGGCGTCAGCTACAACGCGTACGACGCGACCGCGAAAGTCTGGCGCCAGTTCTGGGTCGACGCGCGCGGCGGCGTGCTGCAGCTCGAAGGCGGGCTCGTCGGCAAGGACATGGTGCTGCGATCGACCCGCGCCGGAACCCACGTCGACCGGATCACCTGGACGCCGAATGACGACGGCACCGTGCGGCAGCACTGGGAGACATCCGAGGACAACGGAAAGACGTGGAAGACCGCGTTCGACGGCCGCTACGAGCGGACGCGCTCCGGTGGACCCGGTGGTTTGCCGCCGCGCTGACGGTGCGGCGCGCAACACGCCGTGGCGCTCCTCCCTCCGCGATCAAGGCAACCCGGAGCGCCGGCTCAGCGGGTCACGACGTGCGCGACCGTCTGCACGATCGCGCATTTCGGATAAGCCGCGCGCAGCTTCGCGCGCACTTCCTCGTCGATTTCGCTGGCCGGTACGACCGCATAGCTCTCGCCGACTTCGATGAGCGCGCCGGTCGGCGGCGCGATCGCGTAGCACGCGCTTTGCCTGAGGTTGACGATGCCGAATGTGGCGCTCGCATCGCCCTCGCGTAGCCTCCCTTCCGCGAACTCGACCGACGCGACACTGACGATGACCGGCGCGGAAGATGCGCTCGGCGGCGCGCCCTCCTCCGCCTGTGCAACGGGCGCGGACGTGGCACCGACCAGTGCCAGAAAGAAAGAGCTGAGGAATCTTCCGTGCGCAGGCCGGACCGTCACCCGCACTTCGAATACCCGCAGTTCAGACACGTCGCGCACCCATCCATCATGATGACGGCGTTCGTGTTGCACTTGCTGCACATCGTCGCGCCCGCGGGAAACGCGCTCGCTTCGGCCGTTTCCTTGCGCGCGGATTCGCCGCCGGGCCCGGCGAGATCGCTGGAAAAGGCGCTGGATCCGCGCTCCTGCGGGGATGACGCGCCCGCTACGCTGACGGCGTCATTTTTTTTTACGCGAGCCTCGTAGGCCGCGCGCTTCTCCGCGATCAGTGCGCGTTGTTCCGGCGACATCTCGGGATCGTGCAGGAGGCCGATCGATTTCATGTGCGTTTCGATCACCGCGCCGAGCTCGGCGACGATCGACGGCATGTAGACGCCGCCGGCCTTGAAGTAGCCGCCGCGCGGATCGAACACCGCTTTCAATTCCTCGACGAGGAACGTGACGTCGCCGCCCTTGCGGAACACCGCGCTCATGATGCGGGTCAGCGCGACGATCCACTGGAAGTGATCCATGTTCTTCGAGTTGATGAAGATCTCGAACGGGCGGCGCAGCTCGTATTCGGTGCCCTGGTTCAGCACGATGTCGTTGATCGTCACGTACAGAGCGTGCTCGAACAGCGGCGATTTGATCTTGTAGGTCGCGCCGATCAGCGTGTCCGGACGCTCGACCTTCTCGTGCATCTGGATGACTTCGGCGGTCACGACCGCGGGTGCGCTCGGCACTTCCTCGGCGGGGACGAGCCGGGTCTTGTCCTCGGGCTTGAGGACGCTGTAGCCCTTGATCTTCTTGCCGATCTTCATGGCCATTTCTTCGCGAATCTCCTGTCTCTCGATTTCACTTATGCGGGTCCGACGCTCCACACGGACATGGCGCGGGCTCCGGAGGCGCAAAGGCGGTTCACTTCCGGCGTACGGCCTTCCTCGCGGCGCGCTTTCGGGCCGGCGCTTTCTTCGCGGCCTTCTTGCGGGCGGGAGCCTTCTTCCTGGCGGCCTTGCGCGCGGCGGTTACGCGTTCGGCGGCGCTCTTGTGCGCCATGTCGGCGCGGTGCGCGCGTTCGTAGGTCTGGATATCCTGGAACGTGCCGTCGGCATTGCGCACGGCGTAGAGCTTCTTGCCGGCGCCTGAGTACATCGTGGTGCGTCTTTTCGCGGCCATGGACTTGCTCCCGCGGCGAAACGGTTGTCACCGCCGGCCGGCGCCGCGGCCGACCGGCGGTGTCTTGATCACTTCCTCTTCCGCCGCGCGCCCTTGCGCGCCGCCTTCTTCGCGGGCCGCCGAGCGGCCTTGCGAGCACCCTTGCGGGCGGCGGACTTGCGCGCGACCTTGCGTGCACCCTTGCGGGCCGCCGCCGCCTTGCGCACGACTTTGCGCTTCGCCTTTTTGGCCGCCTTCTTCACGGCTTTCTTGGCCTTCTTGGCCGCCTTCTTGGCCGGCTTGCGGCCCACGGCCTTCTTCGCCTTGGCGACGACCGTGCGCACGGTGCGAGCCGCCTGCTTGCGCGCCTTCGCGGCTTTCTTGGCGACCTTCTTGGCGGTGTTTTCGACCGCGGTCTTGGCGTCCGACGCCGCGGTGCCGACCGAGCTTGCGACTGCGCTCGCCGCGTCGGCGACTGCACCGCCGATTTGTGCCGCGCCTTCCTTCATGTTGTCGAACGAGTCGCCGAAACTGCCTTGATTCTGCATGGTAGGTTCCCCTCTCCGGTATCTGGATGTGGACGAGAGATCTGAATGGCATTCACGAGAGCTGATGGCCACGCTGCGGCCGCGATTCGCGGACATTGCGCACCACGGCGCTAAGCATACTCAGAATTTGCCGTAGTAGCCTTCTTTCAGCGCATCGAACAGGTTCGCTGCGGTGTGCGTCTCGCCGTCGTACTCGATCTCTTCGTTGCCTTTGACTTCCACCACGGAGCCGTCTTCGAGCTCGAAGCGGTACGTGGTGTTCTCCAGATCATGCTCCTTGACCAGTACTCCCTGGAAGGCCGCCGGATTGAAGCGGAACGTCGTGCAGCCCTTGAGGCCCTGCCGGTAGGCGTAGCGATAGATGTCCTTGAAGTCCTCGTACGGATAATCGGTGGGCACGTTCGCGGTCTTCGAGATCGACGAATCGACCCATTTCTGCGCCGCGGCCTGGATATCGACGTGCTCGACCGGACTGATGTCGTCGGCCGCGACGAAATATTCGGGCAGTTTTTCCTCGGCGACTTCGGGCCCGTGCCTCGACGAAGAAGGCATCGCCTTGCCGTTGATGAGCTCGCGGTAGGCCAGGAGCTCGTAGCTGTACACCTCGACCTTCTCCTTGGTCTTGCGCCCTTCGCGGAGCACGTTGCGGCTGTAGCGGTGCGCGAAGGAAGGCTCGATGCCGTTCGAGGCGTTGTTGGCGAGCGACAGCGAAATCGTGCCGGTCGGCGCGATCGAGCTGTGGTGCGTGAAGCGCGCGCCGGTCTCGGCGAGGTCGTTGACGAGCTCAGGCACCACTTCAGCAACGCGCTGCATGTAGCGGCTGTACTTCGCATGCAGGATGCGGCCCGGCACTCGGTCGCCGACCTTGTAACCGTCCGCAACCATCTCCGGACGCTTGCGCAGCATGTCGCCGGTGACCTCGAACTCGCGCGCCATGATCGGCGCCGGGCCCTTTTCCTTGGCCAGCGACAGCGCGACTTCCCAGCCGGCGAGCGCCATCTCGCGCGCGACGTCCTCGGTGAACCGGCAGGCGTCGGCCGCGCCGTACTTCATCTTCAGCATCGTGATCGTCGAGCCGAGGCCGAGGAAACCCATGCCGTGGCGGCGCTTCTCGATGATCTCGGCGCGCTGCTGCGCGAGCGGCAGCCCGTTCACCTCGACCACGTTGTCGAGCATGCGCGTGAACACGCGCACGACCTCGCGGTATTCGTCCCAGTCGAAACGCGCCTTCGGGCCGAACGGATCGCGCACGAACGTGGTCAGGTTCACCGAGCCGAGCAGGCACGAGCCGTACGGCGGCAGCGGCTGCTCGCCACAGTTGTGCGCATGGAGGCCGTTGGCGTCGAACGCGTTGACGCCCGGCACCTGCACGTCGTAGACGTCCTCGACGCCATCCGCCTCGACGGCAGCGACGGTCGCGACGTAGCGCGACCGGTTGAGCGCGCGGCGATAACCGGCGAGCCCGTTCCGCAGGCGAGCGGCCTTGTCGCTGTCCGCAAACCCGATCTCGTCCGCGAACGCGCGCAACGCCTCGCCGGAGACGACGAGCTCGTGCTGCGCGAGCGTCGCATATGCTTTCGCTCCGCCCTGGCCGTCGGGCAGCACGCTCGCTCCTGCCGCGCGCCGGTTGCGGTAGATGCGCGACGGAACGCCGAGCCGCAGCAGCATGCGTTGCACGGCTTCGAGGCGCGGCAGATCGGACTGCGCGAGGCGCACCGAAAGACCCTTGGCCTGGCTCCCCTGCACCGAGCCGTCGGCGTCGAAGAAACCGCGCAGGAACCCTCGACAAGCAGAGCTCGACGCCTGTTCCAGCGCCGGCGTGACCGCTTTGTCACCCGGCGTCATGCCGAGCTCGAACGCAAGGTCGCGAAGCGCCGCCAATTTCAATCGCCATTCACCGCGTCCCGCGATTTCGGACCAGCCTTCGAAATCCGCGCGGTGCCGCAGCGTCCGCGCGCACCGGAACGCTTCAACCATGAGCGAATGCGCGCCAGCGTTCGCGACGCCGTTCACGACGGCGGCGCCAGTCCATGCCGACAGGACGGCCGCGTCCTGCTTGAGCGTTCCGTCGCCGACGAGAAGGCCGAGCAGGTAGCCCTCTTCCTGCGTCAGCGCGCCGGGCCATTCGGTGTTCCCGCGATGGTCGTTGAGGAGGACGCGATCGCCGGGAACGAGATCGCCGGCTGCACACCATTCGGTCGCGACGCTCCAGCGCGTCAGGCGCGCGATGCGCCGCACGCGATGGTCCGACGTGAGGCGAAGCCGATAGCCTTCATCGGTCTGCAGAGCCAACACGGGCTTGGTCGCCGTGCGGAAGAAGCCTTCCGAACCGCTGCGATGATCGATGCCGTCGACGCGCGCCTCGAACCCGCGTCCGATCAGCTGACCAACCTGCCGCGGACCTTCGCTCGTCTGCACCCACGTATCGGCCGTCACGCACGGGTTGGTCGCGCGGATGTTCTCGCACCACCAGTTGTTGTTCATCTCGTTGACGCGGTCGATCAGGATGAACCCGGGCTCGGCGTAGTCGTACGTCGAGACCATGATCATGTCCCAGAGGTGCCGCGCGCGGATGTGGCCGTAGATCTTGCAGGCGACGAGGCCGTCGTCGCGCACGATGTAGTTGCGGTGCGCGGGCCACTCGCGCCAGACGACCTTCGCCTCGTCGGCGAGATCGATCTCGTCCTTTTCCTTGA
>DAISJF010000110.1:0-6584 GCA_036821625.1 Rhodanobacteraceae bacterium | reverse complement strand
GACCGCCCGACCGGACACTTCGGCGGCGATCCAGCTCGCGCTCGCGGATGCGCTCGACGGCTCCGGCAACCGGCAGGAAGCGGAACAGGTCTACGAGCATCTCTACGCCGATTTCCCCGGCAATCGTTCCGTCACGCTGAGCTATGCCGACTTCCTGATGGCGCATGCCGACAGCGCGAACGCGAAGCATGCGCAGGCACTCTTGCGACCGCTCGTCGAGCGCTACGCCGCCGACCCGGAGCTGCAGAAGAGCTACGGCCACGCGTGCGAGCTGGCGGGCGACAAGGTGCGGGCCGCAGAAGCCTTCGCCGAGTCCGCGTACCTGAACGGCCACGCCGAGGACGCGCTGAACCAGCTCAAGGCCCTCTCCAAGCAGCCGAACCTGACTTTCTACCAGCGCTCGCGCGTCGACGCGCGGATCAGCCAGCTGACGCCCGAGGTCCTCGCCCTGCGCAAGCGAGGCTCGCGCGAGCCCGATCCGGAGCCCGGCTCGCTCAGCCTGTCCTGCTGCGGACGCCGCATGGACCCGGGCCAATCGCCGCCCCGGCCGCGCTAGCCGCTATTCGGCTCGTCGAGCCCGGCTCACCACGCCCGGCGCGGTGCCCTCGGCAATAATCTTGTAACATTTCGCCCGCGATTCTGGCGCGACATTGCCAATCCCGATGGTCGATTTCGCAGCCGTTGTCATTCAGGCGTAACAAAAGAGGGCTGCAATAACGACGTCACAAAGCGCCCCCTCCCCGGCGCGGAGCCGTGGCCCGTGCAAAAGCACATCCTGATCGTCGAAGACGAGTCCTCGATCCGCGACATGGTCGCCTTCGCACTGCGCAAGGCGGGCATGGAAGCGATGCACGCACCGGATGCGCGCGCCGCGCAGAGCGTGATCGGAGAGCGCGTTCCGGATCTGATCCTGCTCGACTGGATGCTGCCCGGCATGAGCGGCATCGATCTCGCGCGGCGCCTGCGCAAGGACGATCTGACGCGCGAGGTGCCGATCATCATGCTGACCGCCCGCGGCGAGGAAACCGATCGTGTCAGCGGTCTCGATGCCGGCGTCGACGACTACGTCGTCAAGCCCTTCTCGACGCGAGAGCTGCTCGCACGCATTCGCGCGGTCATGCGCCGTACGCACGGCGAGGATGCCGACGGCGTCGTCGAGCTCGGAGGGCTTCGTGTCGACAGCGCGGCGCACCGCGTGTTCTGCGGCGAGCAGCCGGTACACATCGGCCCGACCGAGTACCGCCTGCTGCACTTCTTCATGACCCACGCCGAGCGCGTCTACACGCGCAGCCAGCTGCTCGATCATGTCTGGGGCGGCGGCGTCTACGTCGAGGAACGCACGGTCGACGTGCACATCCGCCGCCTGCGCAAGACGCTCGAGCCGCTCGGCAAGGACGGTCTCGTGCAGACCGTGCGCGGCGCCGGTTACCGCTTTTCGACGAGCGTGTGAGCACGACGGTCACGACGAAATCGAACGCCGCCGGCGTTGATCGCCGGATGCCGTGGAATGAGGTGCTCGTGAGCACGGCAAAGTTACGCGCCGAGGTATTCCGTCCGGTGCGCAGCCTTGCCCGTGCACGACACCGCGACGGGTGCGGACCATGGCATCGCGGCTGACGCGCGGATGGCGGAATGCGCTGTGGCGCATCGGCCTCACTTCCGCAGCAGCGCTCCTCGTCGGCTGGCGGCTGCACGCGATTGCCGCATGCCTGCTCGCGGTCGCCGCGTTCTGGCTCGGCCTCGGAGCGTGGCGCCTTGCCCGGCTGGGCCGCTGGCTCGAGAGCGGACGACGCACGCCCGCCGCAAGCGGCTCGGGATTCTGGGCGGAAATCCAGTATCTCGTCGCGCGCCGTCGCCAGGCTTCGTTTGCCGAGAAGCGGCATCTCGTCGGTCTTCTGCGCGCATTCCGCGACGCGGCCGCGGCGCTGCCCGACGCGGTCGTCGCGCTCGACGGCGATCACCGCATCCAGTGGTTCAATGCCGCGGCGCGCGGCCTGCTTGGTCTCAAATATCCGCAGGATGTCGGCGGCCACCTCACCAATCTGCTGCGCGCGCCGCGCATCGTCGAGTGGCTGCGCCGGGGCGGCGCCGACCCGCTGAACGACTTGCCTTCACCGGGCGACGAGTCCGTGCGCCTCAATCTGCGCCTGATCGCCTATGCGCGCGACCGGACGCTGCTGATCGCGCGTGACGTGAGCCAGCTCATGCGCCTCGAGCAGGTGCGCCGCGATTTCGTCGCGAACGTTTCGCACGAGCTGCGCACGCCGCTGACGGTCGTGCACGGCTATCTCGACATGATCGAGCCCGAACAGATGCACGAATACGAGCCGATCCTGCGCGAGCTGCGCAGCCAGTCGCGCCGCATGACGCAGATCGTCGAGGATCTGCTGATGCTGTCGCGCCTGGAAGCCCAGAACGAGATTCCTTCCGAGCGCGTCGGCATGCGCCCGCTCATGGAAGCGTTGCGCCGCGAGGCGCTCGCGCTGAGCCAGGGCCAGCACACTGTCGGTGTCGAGATCGAGAGCTCGCACGACTTGCGCGGTTCGACCAAGGATCTGCACAGCGCGTTCTCGAACCTCGTCAGCAACGCGGTGCGCTATACGCCGGCGGGCGGTCGCATCACGCTGCGCTGGGAAAGCGACGCGTTGGGCGCACGCCTGTCCGTCATCGACACGGGCCAGGGCATACCTGCGCAGCATCTGCCGCGACTGACGGAGCGGTTCTATCGCGTGTCGACGAGCCGCTCGCGCGAGACCGGCGGCACGGGGCTCGGCCTTTCCATCGTCAAGCACGTGCTGCAGCTGCACCAGGCGCGGCTCGAGATCACGAGCGAGCTCGGCGTCGGCAGCGTGTTCGCCTGCGTGTTCGGACCGGAGCGGTTGCTGGAGCCACGGGCGGTCGCGGAGCTTTCGTGACCTCGGCGGCACGAGCGCGGTTATTCCGTGCGCGCGCAGTCGCCTGCGCCGGCTTGTTGTTTCTCGCCGTGTCGTCGATGCGTCACGCGTGCGCGGACCCGTTGTCGGGCACGCTCACGATCGTCGGATCCGACACGCTCGCGACGCTCGTGCTGCGCTGGACCGAGGCCTTTCGCGCGAGCAACCCGCGCGTGCTGACCCAGGTGCAGACGCCGGGCTCGGCCAGCGCACCGATCGCGCTGCTCGAAGGCGCCGCCGACATCGGTGCGATGAGCCGGCCGATGGACGCGCAGGAACTGCATGTGTTCGCGCAGCGGTTCGGCCACGCGCCGACGCCGATCGTGGTCGCGCACGATGCGATCGTCGTGTTCGTGCATCCGGACAATCCGCTCACGTCGATCACGCGCAAACAGCTCGATGCGATCTTTTCGGACACGCTGCGCTGCGGTGGCACGGCGCCGATCACGCGCTGGGGCGAGCTGGACATCGGCCGCGAACAGAGTCTGGCTGCCGCGCACATTCTCGCCACCGGGCGCAACGACGCTTCGGGCACCAACGAGTTCTTCCGCGAGCAGGCGCTCTGCGGCGGCGAATACCGGCCCGATGTCGTCGTGTGGCCCGGCCACGGCGCGACCGTGGCCGCCGTGGCGGGCAATCGCGAGGCGATCGGCTATGCCGGGATCGGCTACGTCAACGGGCTCGTCAAGCCGCTCGCTTTTGCACGCGCCGACGATGCGGCTCCTGTGGCGCCCGTCATGGAGAATGTCATGAACGGGGCTTACGCTTTGGCACGGCCGCTGTATCTGTATGTCAACCGGGCGCCGGACCGCGGGCCGGCGGCGCTGCCGGCGGCCTTCCTGGCCTATGTGCTGTCCGACGACGCGCAGGTGCTGGTGGCACAGGAAGGCTTCCTGCCGCTCGCACGCGACGAGCGCGAAACGCAAACCCGATTGATCCGTGCGACGATGGCACCATGAACCGCGACACGCTGCAGGATCTCAAGGATCCGGCGCTGTATCTCAACCGCGAGCTCGCCCAGCTCGAGTTCAATTTCCGCGTGCTCGCGCAGGCCCAGGATCCCGGCGTTCCGCTGCTCGAGCGGTTGCGCTATCTGTGCATCTCCTGCACGAATCTCGACGAATTCTTCGAAGTGCGCGTTGCCGTGCTGAAGCAGCACAGCGAGCTCGGCGAGCTCAGGCCGGGAGCCGACGCGCTGGCTCCGAGCGACGTGCTGTCGCGCATCCGCGAGCGCGCGCTGACGCTGGTCACCGCGCAATACGATTTCTGGAACGCGACGCTCTTGCCTTCGCTCGAACGCGAAGGCATCCGCTTCTCCAAACGCGACACCTGGACCATCAAGCAGAAGCGCTGGCTGCAGGGTTACTTCCGCAACGAGTGCCTGCCGGTGCTTTCGCCGCTCGGGCTCGATCCGGCGCATCCGTTCCCGCGCATTCTCAACAAGAGCCTCAATCTCGCCGTCGTGCTCAAGGGCCGTGATGCGTTCGGGCGCGAAGGCCACATGGCCATGTTGCGCGCGCCGCGCTCGCTGCCGCGCATCATCCGGCTGCCGAGCGAGGTCGCCGAAGCGCCCTACGATTTCGTGTTCCTCTCCAGCATCCTCCATGAGTTCATGGATGAACTATTTCCGGGCATGGACGTGAAAGGCTCGTACCAGTTCCGCGTCACGCGCAACAGCGAGCTGTTCGTCGACGAGGAGGAAGTCGAGAACCTCGCGCTTGCGCTGCGCGACGAGCTCAAGGGCCGCGGCTACGCGAAGCCGGTGCGGCTCGAAGTCGCGGACAACTGCCCTAAGGGTGTGGCCGATCTGCTCGTGCACAATTTCCAGCTTGCCGACCAGGACGTTTTTCGCTGCGACGGCCCGGTCAACGTCAGCCGCATCACCTCGATCTACGACCAGGTCGACCGGCCCGATCTCAAGTTCCCGCCGTTCGTGCCGCGCGTGCTCTCCGCGGTCACCGAGGAGCGCAACCTGTTCGACGCAATCCGCGAGCGCGACATCCTGCTGCACCATCCGTTCGAATCGTTCAGCGCCGTGCTCGAGCTGGTGCGCCAGGCCAGCGCCGATCCGGACGTGCTTGCGATCAAGCAGACGCTGTACCGCGTCGGCAACGACTCGCCGCTGGTCGATCAGCTGATCGAGGCGGCGCGCCAGGGCAAGGACGTCACCGTCGTTGTCGAGCTGCGCGCGCGTTTCGACGAGGAAGCGAACCTGCGCCTTGCCAACCGCTTGCAGGAAGCCGGCGTGCAGGTCGTGTACGGCGTGGTCGGCTACAAGACCCACGCGAAGATGCTGCTGATCGTGCGTCGCGAGAAAGGCGCGCTGCGCCGCTACGCGCATCTCTCGACCGGCAACTACCATCAGATCACGTCGCGCATCTACACGGATTTCGGCCTGATGACTGCGAATGCCGAGATCGGCGAGGACGCGCATCTGCTCTTCCTGCAGCTTTCGGGGCTCGGCCCGGTCATCAAGCTCAAGTGCCTGCTGCACTCGCCGTTCACGCTGCACAGGGGCCTGATGGAGAAGATCGAGCGCGAGATCGCGCATGCGCAGGCCGGAAGATCCGCACGCATCATCGCCAAGATGAATGCGCTGAACGAGGAAAGCGTGGTCGAGATTCTCTACCGCGCCTCGCGCGCGGGCGTGCAGATCGAGCTGATCGTGCGCGGCGCGTGCACGCTCCGGCCCGGCATTCCGGGCGTGTCCGAAAACATCCGCGTGCGCTCGATCGTCGGGCGCTTTCTCGAGCACAGCCGCGTCTACTGGTTTCAGAACGACGACGCGCCCGAGATCTATTGCTCGAGCGCGGACTGGATGGAACGCAATCTCCTGCGCCGCATCGAGACCTGCTTTCCGATCCGGGACGCGAAACTGGCCCAGCGCGTCTTCGACGAGTCACTCGCGAACTACCTCGCCGACAACACGCAGGCCTGGCAGCTCGACTCGGAAGGCAACTACACGCGGTTGATACCGGGCGACGCGCCGCCGCATTCGGCGCAGCAGGCTCTGCTGGCGAAGTTCGCCGGGTGATGTCGCGAGACCTGCACCGCCGTCGTCGCGCCGGAAGGCGGGAGCCGTTTCGATCCTTGCGTCAAATGCAGATTGGATCCCGGCGTTCGCCGGGACGGCAGCCGGAGCGTCACCGAAGCGCTTGAGCCGTTGATGTCCGCCGCATGAGCAGCTCCCGCGCCGCAACCGTGCGAGAATCCGTCATCTCCCCGCGGGACCGCATCGTGACGGACGCAACCGCCATCGACATCCGCGACGGCGAGCTGCTCGCTGCCGTCGACCTCGGTTCCAACAGCTTCCATCTCGTCGTGGCGCGCTACGAGCACGGCGGCCTGCGCCTGATCGATCGTCTGCGCGACAGCGTGCGTCTCGCGATGGGCCTGCGGCCCGACCGCAGCCTCGATCCGGAACGCCGCGAGCGCGCGCTCGAATGCCTCGCGCGCTTCGGACAGCGCCTGCGCGCCCTGCCGCCGGAGCGCGTTCGGGCCGTCGCCACGAACACGGTCCGCCAGCTCGCCAATCCGCAGACGTTCCTGCTCCCGGCCGAAACTGCGCTCGGGCATCCGATCGAAGTCGTGTCGGGCCGCGAGGAAGCGCGCCTGATCTATCTCGGCGTCGCGCACGGCATGCCGCAGTCG
>DAISJF010000109.1:0-6588 GCA_036821625.1 Rhodanobacteraceae bacterium | reverse complement strand
CCGACATCGGTCTCGAGCGCATGCGTTCGGACAGCCTGCAGGTGCGCCTGCGCGGTGTGGCGCTGTGGCTCACGGTTGCGTATCACGAGACGAAGGATTCGCCGTTTCCCGAGCAGCAGGAGCTGCACCGCCAGGTCATGCGCGCGATGCGCGCGCTCAAGGATTCGATCCCCGCGGCCGAGCTGAGCCAGTGGTTCGCGTCAGCGAATGAGGCGCAAGCGGCCTGACCGGCGTCCGCCGGCTGCTCGCGCCGTCGGATCGCCGGTCACGGACGACCGCCGCCTAACCTAGCGTCTCGCGCAATCGGGAATGCGCAGCGTTTTCCCGGGATGAATCGGATAGTTCGGACCGCGGATGCCGTTCGCGGCGGCGATATCGCGCACGCCGCTGCAGCCGACCTTCTTCGCGATTGACGACAGCGTGTCGCCCTTGCGGACGACATAGCCGCGTGGCCGGATTTCCTGCGTGCGCACGAGACTGCCCGGTGTCGGCGCCGGAACGACAGCCGAGTGCAGATCCGCGGCCAGCGCCGCCCACTGGCCATCTGTGCAGTCGCGCGCATACGCCGCCTCGAGCTGCGAGGGCACGGACAGATGCGCGCCGACCGGCTGCTGCTGTTGCGGATCGAGCTCGGGATTGAGATTGCGCAGCGTGCGGAACCAGCCGCCGTCGACGTCGCCTTCCTGACCGAAACAGACCGTGAGCTCGGCGATCGACGCGGGCCGCGCCAGCGTGATGCTGCCCGGCTGCGCGGCGATTTTCGGGAACTCGAGGTTGTAGCGCTCCGGGTGCATGAACAGCCACGCCGCCGCGAGCACCATCGGCACGTATTCCCGCGTCTCCTGCGATACCGAGTAATAGATCTGCGGGTCCCAGAAATTCTGGCCGCCGCCGCGATTGACCAGTCGCTGCATCGCGCCCTCGCCGCCGTTGTACGCGCCGATCACGAGCTCGAGCTGGTTGTTGAACACCGCGAGCTGCTCGTTGATGTAGGCCGCGTTCGCGCGCGCCGAAAGCCGCGGATCGAAGCGCTGATCGAAGCCGCCGACCGTGCCGAGCCCGAAGCGCAGGCCGGTCGCATACATGAACTGCAGCGGGCCCGACGCGCCGGAGCGCGAGACCGCGTGCACCTTGCCGCCCGATTCCTTCGCCAGCATCCCGAACAGGAGCGCCTCGGGCAGCCCGGCCTTCTGGTATTCCGGCCACATCAGATAGCGCATGTACTCGTAGTTGACGTACGCGGCGATCAGGTTCGGCCGGTACTGCGTCAGCCACTCTTCGAGCGCGGCCTTGACCGGGCCGTTCATCGCGATGATGTCGCTGAGCTCGCGACCCTTGAGCAGCGTCACCGAGCGGCCGAGCTCGGGCACCGCGGCGACGACCGGCGAGGTTTCTCCTGCCTCCTCGGTGGCTTCGGGCGCGGCGCCGCTCGTGTCGGCTTCGGATTCCTGGTCGGATTCGCTGCCGGTGGATAGGCGCAGCAGGCGGTCGAACGTCGCGACGAAACGCTGCTGCTCGCAGCCGGGCAACGTCGCGCAGCTCGTGGCGGCGGCGCGCAGATCGTCGAGCGCTGCGTTCACTTCGGTCTGGGCCTCGTCGCTCTTGCCCTCGCGCGCGAGGCCGAGCGCGTTCTCGTAGCGCGTGGAATCCTGATCGAGCCGCGCGTACAGCGCATTGAGGCCGGCATCGTCGACCTTCGCCGCGGCCGGGCCGGATTTCTTGGATGGCGCCGGCGCACAGCCGGCGAGCGTGGCGAGCGCGATGACGGCGAATCGACGAATGAGCGGCATTGAACCCTTCCGGTTGCGGTCCGTCGAACGTTACCGTCTGTGCGCGGGTCCGGCAACCCGGAATGTGATCGCCGCTACAATCGCGGTGTCATTCCGAAAGACACGGGAGCCGCATGAGCCAGATCCTGATCGGCAAGAGCGACAAGCCCGTCGTGCTGCTCGCCAAGTACGCCAATCGCCACGGCATGATCGCCGGCGCCACCGGCACCGGAAAATCGGTGTCGCTCACCGTGCTCGCCGAGGGTTTTTCGAAACTCGGCGTGCCCGTGTTCCTGGCCGACGTCAAGGGCGACCTCGCCGGACTCGCCGAGCCCGGCGTGATGAACGACAAGCTCAAGGCGCGCATCGACAAGCTCGGCGTCGACTGGAGCGCAAGCGCGAATCCGGTCGTGTTCTGGGACATCTACGGCAACTCGGGCCATCCGGTGCGCACGACCGTGTCCGAAATGGGACCGACGCTGCTCGGCCGCCTCATGGAGCTCGGCGACATCCAGCAGGGCGTGCTCGAGATCGTGTTCAAGGCCGCAGACGATCAGGGCCTGCTGCTGCTCGACATCAAGGATCTGCGCGCGTTGCTCGGCTGGGCGAGCGAGAACGCGAAGGACATCTCGCAGCACTATGGGCTCGTCGCATCGACTTCGATCGCGGCGATCCAGCGCGCGCTGCTCTCGCTCGAGCAGGCCGGCGCCGACAGGTTCTTCGGCGAACCCGCGCTCGATCTCGCCGACTTCATGCGCCAGGATCTTTCCGGACGCGGCATCGTCAACGTGCTCGCGGCCGATCAGCTGATCCTGAAACCGAAGCTCTACACGACGTTCCTGCTGTGGATGCTGTCCGAGCTGTTCGAGAAGCTGCCCGAAGTCGGCGATCTCGATCAGCCCAGGCTCGTGTTCTTCTTCGACGAGGCGCATCTGCTGTTCGACGATGCGCCGGCCGCGCTGCGCCAGCGCGTCGAGCAGGTCGTGCGGCTGATCCGCTCCAAGGGTGTCGGCGTGTATTTCTGCTCGCAGAATCCGGACGATCTGCCCGACGTGATTCTCGGCCAGATGGGCAACCGCATACAGCACGCACTGCGCGCGTTCACGCCGCGCGATCAGAAGGCGGTGAAGGCGGCCGCGGAGACGTTCGCGCCGAATCCGAAGCTCAATGTCGTCGAGGTGATCACGCAGCTCGGTGTCGGCGAGGCGCTCGTGTCGACGCTGCAGGAGGGCGGCGTGCCGATGCCGGTCGAGCGCACGCTGATCACGTCGCCGGGCTGTCGCATCGGCGTGATCACGCCCGATGAGCGCAACCAGATCCGGGCGCGCTCACCGGTCGGGGGCAAGTACGACACGCCGGTCGATCGCGAGTCAGCGTTCGAGACCTTGAACAAGCGCGCGCAGGCCGCTCCTGCGCCGACGGAAGCGCCGGCCAAGGGCGGCAGCGCGCAACCGCAGCCGGGCGGCGGCTGGGTCGATGTCGCCAGGGACATGGTGCTCGGCACGAGCCGGCGTCAGGGCCTGCTCGAAGCAATGGCGAAATCCGTCGCGCGCAACGCCGGCGGCCAGCTCGGACGCTCGATCCTGCGCGGCGTCCTCGGCTCGATGCGCAAGTGACGTCATGACGCCCAACGAGCCGCCCGTCGAACCCACTCCGGTCGTCGAAATCGTCCCGTTCTGGGATCGGATCGGCGAGATCGTCCGCTATCCGCTGCATCCGTCCGCGCTGTCGATGATCGGCGTGCTGGCCGTGCTTCACCTGGTTCGCTACATCCCGTTCGGCTTTCTGCTCGATGTCCTGGTCTGGGTCGCGATGTACAAGTATGCGTTCGAGTGTCTGCGCGCGACCGCCAACGGCGACTTCGAGCCGCGCGAGCTCGCGGTCGAAGTCGACGACAGTCTTGGCTGGAAACAGATCGTGCTGCAGTTTCTGTTCGCGGCGATCGGCCTCGTGACCTTCGCATTTCTCGGTCATGCCGCCGGCATCGTCGTGCTGCTGATCCTCGGCTTCGCGTTGCCGGGTGCGATCATGTCGCTGGCGATGGACGAAAACCTCGAGCACGCACTGAATCCGGCCACGTGGCTCGCGATCCTGACCCGCATCGGCTGGCCGTATGTCGTGCTGGTCGCGCTGTGCTTCGGATTCTTCGCAATCCAGAACCTCGCGCAGGCGATGGCGGTCTGGGCATTGCCCTCGTTCATTGCGCTGATCGTCGTCGCGGCGATCGCGCACTACGTCATCGTCGCGACGTTTCACACGATGGGATATCTCATCTATCAGTATCAGACCGAGGTCGGCTACACGCCGAGCGCGCACCACGTCGCGAAGCATCGAGGCGGCGTCGATCCGCAGCAGGGTCTGCTCGACGAAGCCGATCGGCTCGCTCGCGACGGCCGCGCGGAAGCCGCGTGCGATCTGCTCGGCGTCGAGCTGCGCGGTCGCGGCGGCTCGGAGGCGATGCATGCGCGCTACGGCAAGCTGCTCGCACAGCTCGGGCGGCGCGAGGAGCAGTTGCGTCACGCGCGCGACTGGATCGCGGCTCTGCTCGTGCTGGGCAACGAGCGGCGCGCCGTGGATGTCGCGCGCGAATGCCTCGCCATCGACTCGTCTTTCGAGCCGGTGGCGCCCGACGACGTATCGCGCGTCGCGCGCAAGGCCGCGGATATCGGAGGGAGCCAGCTCGCGCTGACCCTCATCGCGAATCTGCGGCGCCAGCATCCCGAGCACGCGGACAATCCGCAGAACGGCCTCTTCGCGGCGAAGCTCCTCGCCGAACGGCTCGGCCGCGATGACGAGGCGCGCGCGATCCTCGACGACATCGTCCTCAGCTTCCCGGGCGACGCGCATGGCGTCGAGGCCGCAACGTATCGGAGCCTCCTCGACAAGATCGCCGCCGCGCGTCGCGCACCGGGCGGACACGGGCCCGGTTCCGCGTGACGCGGGCGCGCCGCCTCGCGAGCGTTGACGCATGCATGCGTGCGGCATAGCGTTCGTTGCGGCTCCCTGACACGGCAAGGACTTCATGAGCCGCTGGCGACCGCCCGCCTCCACGTCGACCGCGATGATCACCGCGGACGGGCACCGGCGCCTCAAGGACGAGCTCGATCTGCTCTGGCGCGAGAAGCGGCCCGAGATCGTGCGCGCGCTCTCAGACGCGGCCGCGGAAGGCGATCGTTCGGAGAATGCCGAATACATCTATCGCAAGAAGCAGCTCGCCGAGGTCGACCGGCGCGTGCGCTATCTGACCAAGCGATTGGCCGAGCTACGCGTCGTCGACGGACCGCCCGCGGATCCCTCGGCGGTTTATTTCGGCGCGTGGATGCGCATCGAGTCCGAGGACGGCGAGCAGCACGACTACCGGATCGTCGGACCCGACGAGACCGATGCGACGCGCGGCTGGATCAGCATCGATTCCCCGCTCGCGCGCGCTGCGCTCCGCGCGCGCGAGGATGCGGAATTCGAAGCCGAGCTCCCGGCCGGACGAACGCGGTTCGTCATCGTGCGCGTGAGCTACCGGGGATTCGACGAGCGCTGAACTTCCGCGGCGGCGCAAAACAAAACGGACGGCTCGCACCGTCCGTTTCGCTGAAACCTTCGAGCTCTCCGTTACTGGGCCTGGATCGGCAGATAGACCTTGTAGGTCTGCTGATCCTCGGCGGCATCGGCGGGCGATGTGTTCTCGTCCCAGAAGCGGCCCATGCCCATCTCCGCGTACGGATAGCCGTGCGTTTCCGCGTACGCCTTTTCCATCAGGCGCAGCAGCGGCAGTGCGGCCGGGCTGCCCGTGTATTCGGTCACCAGCGCCTTGCCCTGATACCAGAGCGCCGCGCGCACCTTGTCGTCGAGCACGAGCAATCCATCGACGTCCTTGTCGCCGGGCTTCAAGGGCGCAGTCTCTTCCTCATCGCCCGTCGAGCTCGCCTTCGGCGTCGGCGTTTCGATCGTGTATTGCTGCTTGTCGAGCGTGAACGTGGTCTGGTCGACCGGCACCGCGACGCTGAACGCGTAGTCTTCCTCGCCCCAGTTCGTCGTGATCGTCATCGGCGGCCCGGCCGCGGCAAGGCCGGTCTTCTTCATGATCGCCTCGATCTCCTTGACGGCCGTGTCGGTCGCATCCGCGACTTCCTCGAGCGAGCGCTTGGCCTTGGTTGCCACCAGCAGCACGGGCCTGGCGGTCACGTCGACGACATCGATCTTCTGATCCTTGTAATCGACGTTCGGAAACGACGCGAGCATCGCCGAGATGTTGCTGAGATTCGTCGAGATCTGCGAGGCCGGATCGCCGTGAATATAGAGGCCGGCGTAGCGCCAGATCAGGTTCCAGCCGTAGTCCGCGTCGTAGGCCCAGTTGATGGTCACGGTCTTGCCGTTCTGCGCCGGCACCAGCGTGATCGTGTAGGTCTTGTTCTCGCCGCTCCATGCGTTGTCGAGCGCCATCGTGACGCTGCTGTCCTGCTCGGTCTTGGCGATCTCGAGGCTGCCCTCGCCGACCTGCGGCGAGGCGCTGCTCCACTTGACGCGCGCGCCCTGACCCGCTTCGGGACCTTCGAGAGTGAAGCGGATCTGCGGATCCATGCGGCGCAGCGCCGACCACTCCGGAAAGCGGTGGAACGTGTTGACCGAATCGTAGACCTGGCGCAGCGGGCTCGACACCTCGACCGAACGTTCGACGTGTCCATGCGCCGGCAGCAGCACGCCGACGATCACGGACAGCACGAACACGATGACGAGGGAAACCAGCACTTCGAGAACGCGGGTCATATGCGAGGCATCTCCAGGAACTCGGGGACTATGGCTTGCGCGCCGAGGCGGCCGTCGG
>DAISJF010000108.1:0-6605 GCA_036821625.1 Rhodanobacteraceae bacterium | reverse complement strand
GTCTCTCGCCTGCATCGCCTCGTCGCGCGCAAAGCACGCTTTGTGGAAAAGCGAACCGCGCGCGGCGGCGGTGCCGCGGCGAGCGTCGTCCTGCTGGACTGCAAGCGCAATTCCGCCAACGGAAGACAGCTATCCGGGCAAAGGACTGACGCAGGATTGCGCAAAAAGTCACCGGTTGCGAAATCGCCATTGCCGACACGCAGGAAGCACCCCGCGAATTCCACGCGCGAACCGTTGCACCCGCTTGCGTGCGGTCGCGGGCAAACCGCCGCGAACGGCGGACCGGCCGGCGAGCCGTTCTGCTCCGACGCAGGGTCAGATTTTTCCTACATTTGGCGTCGGTGTCCTCGGATGAGGACTTCCGGCACATAGGCTAGGATGCTGGCCTTAACGGGCCCGCTGGGAGGGTCGCAATGTCAGCGATCGACGCGGATCGGGCAGGACCGGGCGGCGTTCACCTGGCCGCCGTGCGCTCGCGCGCCGTGCTGCTGCCGCGGGAGCTCTCCGGCGAGGAATACGCGCTCTTTTCGCGGGTGGGGCGTCGCCGCGAGCTCAAGCCCGGCGACGTCATTTTCAGCCGCGGGGAGCTCGGTCGCAGCATGTTCATCGTCGAATCGGGCCAGATCGAGCTCGAGTTCGGCGACAGCATGCCGGACAAGCTGATCGGCCCGCGCGAGTTCTTCGGCGAGCTCGCGCTTTTCATCGGCAACCACGCCCGCGTCGCGAACGCAGCCGCGATCGTGCCGAGCGCGCTGATCGTGGTCGAGAACCAGGCGTTCGACGAGCTGATCGTCAATGAGCCGGGTCTGCTCGCGCAGTTCATGCGCCGCTCGTTCTCGTACCTCGTTGCCAGCGAGCAGCAGCTGATCCAGAGCCTCAAGCGCCGCAACGAAGATCTGATGGTCACGCTGGACTCGCTGCGGCAGACGCAAACCCAGCTCTCGACCGCGCAGCGCCTCGTGCAGACCGACGAGCTGACCGGCCTTTGCAATCGCCGCGGCCTCTACATGTTCCTCGAGCACCTCGAGGAACAGCGCCTGCCCGGCACCGTGCTCGGGCTCTTGCTCGTCGATCTCGACCGCTTCAAGCAGATCAACGACCACTGCGGGCACCTCGTCGGCGACCAGGTGCTGCGCGCGATCGCCGAAGAAGTGCAGAGCGCGGCCTCGCCGTGCGATTTGCCGTGCCGGCTCGGCGGCGACGAATTCGCTTTGCTGATGCAGGTGACCGGGATCGAGGAGCTTCGCGCGCGCGCAATGCAGATCATCGGCGCGGTGCGCACGCTGCGCTTTCCGGGCTGCGGCGAAGAGGCGCTGTCGGTCGCGGTCAGCGTCGGGGGCAGCTTGTGCGCGCCCGGGGCCGACTGGGCCATCTGGTACAGCGATGCCGACTGTGCGCTGTACGACGCGAAGGGCATCGGTGGCGACGGCTACCGCGTGATCGAGGGAGCCGGAGCGCCCGTCGCTCCGGCCTGACCCCCATGCAGACCGCCGCACGGACGTTCCGATCGCCAGGCCGGCGCACCACAGCAGCCGGCAGCCGTCGATCGATGGCGGATTTCCGTGCCACCGCACGATGCGGGAGCGCGCGCACGTGAGCGCGATCCTCAACACCCCGGCCGGCCGGCCCCATTCCCACCGCGACGCGCCGGTTCCGCTGCTGCGCACCCTGGTGCTGTGCGACCTCGCCGACTCGACCGCTCTGGTCGAGCGTCTGGGCGACTTGCGCGCGGCCGAGCTGTTCCGCAAACACGATCGGCTCGCGCGCACGCTGCTGCATCAATACGGCGGCCGCGAAATCGACAAGACCGACGGTTTTCTCCTGATGTTCGAGCGTCCGGTCGAGGCGGTCGCATTTGCGCTCGCATACCAGCGCGGGCTGCGCCAGCTCTACGAAGCGGGCGAAAAGGCGCCGCTGCGCGCGCGCGTCGGCATCCATGTCGGCGACGTGATCGCGTGGGACAACGCGCCCGAAGATGTCGCGCGCGGCGCCAAGCCGTTCGAGGTCGAAGGGCTGGTCAAACCGACCACATCGCGCCTGATGCAGCTGGCCCTGCCGGGGCAGATCCTGCTTTCCGGCGTTGCGTATCAGCTCGCGCATCGCGCGCAGGAGGAGCTCGGCGAAGCGGCCGCGACGGCGCTGTGGCGCACGCACGGGCGCTACCGCTTCAAGGGCTTGCCCGATCCGGTCGCCGTGTTCGAAGTCGGCGAGGACGGCATCGCGCCGCTGAAGGCGCCACCGTGGTCGGGCAAGGCGCATCGCGAAGTGCCGTTCTGGCGCCGCCCCGCGACGATGGTCATCGAGGGCCTGGTCCTGCTCGCGCTCGTCGCACTGCCGCTCTGGTACCTCCTGCGTCCCGAACCCGCGATCGCATTCGCCAAGCGCGACTGGGTCGTCGTCGGCGATCTCAAGAACCTGACCGACGACACCAGCTTCGACGACTCGATCGTCACCGCGTTCCGCCTCGGCCTCGAGCAGTCGCGCTACGTCAACGTGCTTTCGGACCTCAAGACCCGCGAGACGGTCAAGCTGATGCAGCGCGATCCGGAGCAGACAAAAGTCGATCGTGCGATCGGCTCCGAAGTCGCGATCCGCGACGGCGCGCGCGCGCTGATCCTGCCGACCGTCGCCGAAATCGGCGGCCGCGTGCGCGTGACGGCCGAGGTCGTCGATCCTAACACGCAGACGACGGTGTGGTCCGAATCCGCGGACGGCCGTGGCGCGGAATCGGTGCTGCCGTCGCTGGACAAGGTCAACCAGCAGCTGCGCGTGCGGCTCGGCGAGGCGCTGGCCACGGTGTCGAGCGAATCGCAGCCGCTGGACAAGGTCGCGACGAAGAATCTCGATGCGCTGCGCGCGTATTCGCTGGCCGAGCGCGCGTATCAGTCGGAAAAGATTGCCGATTCGCTGGCTCTCTATCGACAGGCTCTCAAGCTCGATCCGGATTTTGCGCTCGGCCGCATCGGTCTTGCGCGCCTGCTGGTCGTTTCCGACGACAAGCAGCAGGCGTCGAAGGAGCTCGAAAAGGCCGCGAGCTTGCGCGATCGCCTGTCGCCGCGCGACGCGCTGTTCGTCGAGGCCTGGCAAGCGAGCCTGCAGGGCTCGTACAAGAACGCCCTGGAAAAGTGGAAGCTCCTGTCGAGCCTCTACCCGGATTTGTTCGCCGCACAGGGGCTCTACGCTTATTTCGCATGGCAATTCGCCAATCGCTTCGACGATGACATCGTCGCGTCGGCGAAGAAGGCTGCCTCTCCGCAGAATCCGTACGCGCCAAAGAGCCTTTTGCTGCTGGGTACGTTGTATGTCGGCAACGAGCGCTTCGACGAAGCGAACGGGGAATTCGCGCAGGCGCGCAAGAGCGGCATGGGCTGGCACGTCGACTACACGTTCGCCGATGCGGCGCGCCGGCGCTTCGATGCCGCGCAGGCGACGCTTGCGCAGATCGAGTCGTCCGGCGTGCCTTCGCGCGACATCGACGTGTCGTTCCGCCGCATCCTGCTCGCCGCCGATCGCGGCGACTGGAACGCAGCCTGGAAAGACATCGGCGAAGCGCGAAGCGAAGCGATCAAGGTGAGCCCTGACGTCGCGCGGCGATTCGCGCTGGTGGAAACTTCATTGCGACTCGCGGTGGATCCCGCCAGCATGGAGGACAAGTCCGTTCGCGACGCGTTGCATCCGGTCGTCGACTGGGTCGGCAAGGCCAGCGAGGAATATCGCGCCGACGCGCAACTCGACGCGATGCTGGCTGCGTATCTGGCGGCGCGTCACGGCGACGGCGAATTCGCACGCGAGGCGCTGGCCGCGGCGCGGCCGAAGGACGACAACTACCCCGTGCTGACGCGGATGTTCGCGGTCGCCGATGCCGAGCTGCGACACGCCGAAGGCAAGCCCGACGAGACGATACGGATGCTGAAACCCACGATCGACGGGGCCGAGCTCTATGTCACCCACGTCGCGTTGATGGAAGCCTACGAAGCCACCAACAACTCGAAAGATGCGCTCATCGAGGCGCGCTGGCTCGCCGCGCACCGCGGCCGCGCATACGCCGAATACGATCCGAACCGCGTACCGTTCAACGTCGTCCAGTCCGATCTGGCGACGTTGCACGCCGCCGCAGCTGCAGCGGCGCTCGGCGATCGCGACGGCGCGCGTCAGTCGCTGGATGCGTTTCTAAAGAACTGGCCTCACGCCGATGAGCTGGCGTTCGTCAAGTCGCGGCTCAAGAAGATCCAAACGAAGTAGCCTGGGGCGAACCGATCGACAGCTTGATCTGCGGCGGCGAATGGCAGACGCACACGCTCGCCACCTTGTCGATCACCTGATACAGCGCCTGCCGGAACACGTCCTTGTCGGCCAGCTTGATCGGCTTCTGATGATCCGGCGGCAGCTTGCCGAGAATGTCTTCCGGAACGCCGATCTCGCGCAGCGCCTGGACTGGATTGCTTTCATAGCGACGCCGGTAACCGTCGTCGTCGGCGAGCCTGCGCAACAGCAGAAGTGCATATTTCTCGAATTGACCCGCGAGTGCGATGTCTTCCACGCCCGATCCCCTGCTTGAGGATGCGGAGAAAGCCGCTCCCTGACTTTCCGCATCGACTTCCCTGGTTGCGGTACACCCCTTCCGCCTCCGCCGATGGCCGCTGTCGTGCCTTCGGCGGATCAAAGTGTAGCCCGTATCCGACGACCCCGGCTACACGCGATCGGGCTGCTCGTCACGTTTTTCGGCGACCGAGGCGCTTGATCGCGCGCAAAAAAATCCCGACTCGAACTTCGCGGGCAGATCGCGTCACAATTCGCGCCGACCCTTCACATTCGATGCATCGGACCGCTTGTCGCAACGGCGGCTTCTCTGCAAGCTGCCATGAGCTGCGCGCGCGGCGGTTGCAGGAAACGCGGGCGCGATATCACCGAAATCACGGGCGAGAGACAGTCGAAATGACTCCGGACCAGACCAGGCTGCGTCGCTGCGCGATCCTGCTGTTCGAGCCGCGCGAAAAGCTGATGTTCGATCTCGGTGCGCTCTCGTCCGGCGGCAGCGGCGTGCATACGATCATCGAATGGGTCGCGCTCGCACCGCATCTCGGCGACGAGATCGGCGTGACCCTGCAGGAAGTCGCCGTGCTCGGCGCGATCTCGTCGTCGAGCTGGGTCGGATTCGATGACGTCTGCACGGTGCATCCGCTCCACGTGCTCGAGGCACTGATTCGAAAGGAGCTCCTGGTCGTCGAGGACAGCCGGTCGGACCGGCGCGATCGCCTGTTGCGCGATACGCACTGGCGAAGCACATCCGCCGCGATGCACTACGCCTCGCGCTGGCGCGATGTCGACACCGAAGTCGACGAAATGCGATTCGCCGAAATCACCGGGCGTTCGCTCCTCGCGCACCTCGGGCCGCCGCCCGCGCCCGTGCGCGAGCGCACCGATGCGGCGAGCCGTCGGCGTCTGCCGGGCGCAAAGCCGACCACGCTCGACGCATTGCTCGACCGGCGCGTCACGTGTCGCAACTTCGATGCGTCGGCCGCGCTCTCGTTCGCCGACTTTTCCGCGGTGCTCTATCGCGCCTACGGTGCGCGAGCCGTCCACGACTTCGCGCCCGAGGTGCCGCTCCTCAAGAAAGGCGTGCCGTCCGCCGGCGGGCTGCATGCGACCGAAGCGTATCTGCTGGTCCTGCGCGTCGATGGGGTCGACCCCGGTCTCTACCATTACCATCCGGTCGACCACGCGCTCGAGCCCATGCGCGCGCTCGATCGCGGCGAAGCAGCCGCGCTCGCGCGCCGCTTCGTCGCCGCGCAGTCGCATTTCCTCGATGCGCCGGTGTTCGTGATCCCGGTCAGCCGCTTCGGACGCAATTTCTGGAAATACCGCAATCACGCCAAGGCCTATCGCGCGCTGATTCTCGACGTCGGCCATCTGTCGCAGACGATGTATCTCGCCGCGACAGAGCTCGGACTCGCCGCATTCATCACGGCCGCGATCAACGAGATCGACATCGAGGAAGCGTTCGGCCTGGACCCGCTCGAGGAAGGTCCGCTCGCGGTGTGCGGATTCGGCTTGCGCGGCCCCGCGTGCAAGGAGATCGAATTCGATCCGCTGCACGCGGTCTGGAAGACGGACTAGCGGCGCGCTCAGAAGATCGCGATATCCCCGGGCGTATCGAGATCGCGCGCGAGCTCCGGCGCCGCCACGACGACCACTTCGGCGCCGCGCGCGCGCAGCAGCTCGCGCGCGCCGGTGTCGCCACGCAGCCGGCCGATCTCGCCGAACCAGGCACGCGGCAACAGCGCCGGGACGCCGATCACGCCCGCGTAAGCGCTCGCCGCCGCAAGCTGCGGCGTCGCGCGCCACGCCGCGCACAACGCGCCAAGGTGCTCGGCAGTCAGGCCGGGCTGGTCGGTCAGCACGATCAGCGCCCCATCGCACCGCACGTCGAGCGCGGCAACGCCGGTGCGCAGCGACGCCGACATGCCGGCGTCCGGATCGCCGATGCGGAGCATCCGCGCTTCGATACCTTCGAGCGCCGCGGCCATTCGCGCCGCATCGTGACCCAGCACGACGACGCACTCGATCGGCCGTGTCGCCAGCACGTATCGCGTGACCCGGCGCAG